>JACZYV010000063.1:0-14786 GCA_022570905.1 Chloroflexota bacterium | reverse complement strand
ATCAGACTGCTGAAGATGGCCAGAGCGGCCAGCCAGAGGAATCCTTCGGTCGCCACGGCGGTGAACAGATAGAACTTCATGGTGAACCCAGCGAATATGGGCAGTCCGGCCAAGGAGAACAGACCCATTCCCAAACACACAGCCAAGAAAGGCTGGTGGTCCGCCAGACCGCCCAGGTCTGTAATCAACTCTTTGCCAGTCATGTTGAAGAAGGAGATCAAGGCCGCGAAGACCACCATGTTGGTTATCGAATAACCCACCAGATAGAACATCACGCCGTTGGAGGCCAGGTTCGAGTCGGTGGACAGGGCGGTGATGCCGGCCAGGATGAACCCGGCATGCCCGATGCTGGAATAGGCCATCAACCGTTTCAGGTTCTTCTGCGCCAGGGCCACCAGGTTTCCCACCAGCATGCTGACGGCGGCCAGCGCCGCGAAGACCAACTGCCACTGCTCCCAACGTTCGGCGGCGGGGACGAAACCTTCCCCAACCAGACGCAATAACAAGGCGAATGCAGCAGCCTTGGAGCCGATGGCCAAGTACGCCGTAACAGGGTAAGGCGCGCCTTCGTAAACGTCGGGGGCCCACATGTGGAAGGGCACCGCGGAGACCTTGAACATCAGTCCCACCAGGATCAGGCCCACACCGACCCAGAGCGCCGGACTAACGTCGGTGGCCGCCGCCAACCCGATGGCGATGTCGTCGAACTTGGTCACACCCAGGGTGCTGTAGACCATGCTCACGCCGTAGAGGAGGATGGCCGAAGACACTGCGCCGACGATGATGTACTTGAGGGCGCTCTCATTGGACTTGGCGCTGTCCTTGGCGTAGGCCGCCAACACGTAGAGGCTGAAGCTGAGCAGTTCCAAAGCGATGTAGGCCGTCAGCAATTCCCGGGACTGGGCCATCAAGTTCATTCCCAGGATCGAGAACAGCAGCAGCCCATAGAATTCGCCTTGATATTTGAGCCGGTGCTCCACGAAGTCCATGGAACTGAGGATGATGAACACGCCCATCCCCAAGAAGAAGACCTTGAAGAAGAGAGAGAACGAGTCCACCGCCAACAGGCCGTTGTATAGGGACTCTTCCTCGTCCCACAGCATGACCAGCGACAGCACGATCAAGGCGATCAGGCCGGCGATGGAAAGCCATGCCAGGTAGCCCTTCCGGCCTTTGGGCAGGAACAGGTCCACGGTGAAGACCAAGAACGCCAAGCCCGCCAGAGCGAACTCAGGTGTCAGCAGTTCAAGATTGTCGGATAGACCGTTCACTACCGGTTACACTCCTGGAATCGTCTGGACGCCAACGTTGATGACCCGCAACAGAGGGTCCGGCCAGACCCCGACGAAGATCAATATTCCGACGAATGCCGCGCCCACGGCCATTTCAACTGGGCTGGCGTCGGGGAGGCCGGCCCATCGCTCGTCCGCCTCGCCCATGAAGGTCCTCGCCAATAGACGCAAGATATAGATCGCCGTCAGCGCCGCACCGATGACCGCCAGGACGGCCAATGGCATATAGGTACGGAACGCCCCGGTGAATACCATGAACTCGGCGATGAACCCGCTCAGGCCGGGCAATCCCAGAGAAGCCAGACCGGCGATGGCGAAGAAGAAACTGTTCACGGGCATCCGGGTGGCCAACCCGTTCAAAACCGTGATATCGCGGGTGTGTGTCCGGTCGTAGATCGCCCCGACCAGGAGGAACATGAGGGCCGTCATGATGCCGTGGGAGAACATCTGCAAGACGGCGCCGGCCACGCCGATATTGTCCAGGGTCGCGATGCCGATCAGCACGTAACCCATGTGGCTAACGCTGGAATATCCGATGATGTACTTCAAATCATTTTGGGACATGGCCGAAACCGCGCCGTAGAGGACGTTCACCGAGCCCAAACTGATCAACACCGGCATCCAGGCGTCGGCGCCCTCGGGCAGCAGGAACATGCCGACGCGGATGATGCCGTAGGCCCCAAGTTTCATCAGCACGCCGGCATGGAGCATGCTCACCGCGGTGGGCGCCGCCACGTGGCCGTCGGGCGACCAGGTATGGAACGGCCAGAGGCCGGCCAGCACGCCGAATCCCACCATGAACAACGGGAACACCCAGATCTGGAAATTCCTGTCGAACTGCCCGGTCTCGGCCAATACCGCCAAGCCTTGGAGCGAGAACGTCGCCGCTCCCAGGTCCGAAGCCTGGGAATATAAGGCCAGGATGCCGATCCAAACCAGGATGCTTCCCCCCACCAAGAACATCAGCAGTTTCATCGCCCCATATTCTTTCGTGCGCAGGAAGGTGCCGAAATCGGTGCTGCTGCCCCAGACGCCGATGAGCAGGTACATGGGCAGAACGGCCAGTTCGTAGAAAAAGAACAGGAAGAATAGGTCGCGTGCGACGAACACGCCGTAGACCCCGGCCGACAGGGCAAACAGCAGCACGAAGAAATCGCGGGTGCGGTATTTCACGGTCTGGGAGACCAGCACCCCGCCGAACAACACGATGCCGTTCAGCAGCACCATTGGGGCGGAGATGCCGTCGATCCCCAGGGACAATTTGATGTCCAGCGGGCCGGGCAGCCATTCGTAGCTGCTTAGATATTGGAACCCGCCCCGGCCATAGTCGTAATTCGCGAAGATGACCAGCGATAAGGCCAGAGATATGGCCGCGATAAAGATGGCAAAATACCAGGCCTCTTTGCTCTGGCCGCCGGGCATGAACATCATGGAGGCCGCACCGGCCAGGGGCACCACTATCAGCAGCAGCATCGCTACCTGGTCGAAATCGTTCATGGCCCGCCGCCAATCACCGGGCGGGCAGTGACAAAGTTTGAAGCGGTTTCAAACGATGGGCCGCGTAGGGTCTTGAAATAGCCTCTAATAGCTGCGGTACGGAGGAGAGCGGCCATCTACGCCACCCTCAGCCAAACAAAGATGCCCAGTCCCACAGAACCCAGAGCCATGCCCAAGGCATAACTAGAAACGTTGCCGGTAACGTGCAGCCGCAGCATGATGCCAAATTTCCGCGTCACGTCGGCCGGGCCGTTCACGAGGATGTCATTGACGATTGCCCGGTCGAAGTAGCCGATGAAGCGGGCGAAGACCAACACCACGTGGTCCACGGTCCACTGGTAGACCTCATCGAAGTAATACTGGTTCTCGATCACCTTCAAGATACCCGCGTTACGGGACCGTATGCCTTCCAGCGAGATGCTTCCCCGGACGTAGATCAGATAGGCCACCGTGAAGGCCGCGACGGCCATGACGATGGACAGGGCACCCAGCCAGACCTTGAAGTGGAACTCCTCTCCATGCCCGAAGAACAAGAAGGTGCCAAACCCCCCAAAGCTGCCGGGCCAGTTGAAACTGATCAGGCCGAACCCAAGGGCCAATACCCCCAACAACACCATGGGTAACGCCATGGCGATGGGGGCGTCGTGGACCTGGTTATTCCGTTCCTTCAACGGGCCGAAGAAAACCAGGAACATGGCCCGTCCCATGTAGAGTGCGCTGAGCAGGGCCGTGAAAAGGGTCAAAACGATGAACGTGAGGTTGCGGTTGTCGCTCACCGCCACCAATATCTCGTCCTTGCTCCAGAAACCGGCCAGGATGGGGATGCCGCCCAGGGACAACGCCCCGATGGAGAAGACTATGGCGGTCAGCGGCATGACCTTTCTCAGGCCGCCCATCTCACCGGTCTCTTGAAGTTCGGTGCTGTGGAGGACGCTGCCGGCGCCCAAGAACAATAGCGCCTTGGAGAAGCCGTGGGCCATCAGATGGAAGATGGCCGCCGTATAGCCGAAGGCGCCAAGGGAAAGCATCATCAGACCCAGATGGCTGATGGTGGAGTAGGCCAGGATCCGCTTCAGGTCCGTGGCCACCAGGGCTATCGTCGCGGCCATCAGCGCCGTCGCCAGCCCAACGATGGAGACAACAAGCAGCGGGACTGCATCGTAAGCCTCAAAGAGGGGGAAGGTGCGGGCTACCAGATAGACGCCCGCGATCACCATGGTCGCGGCGTGGATCAGGGCGCTGACCGGGGTAGGACCCTCCATGGCGTCGGGAAGCCAAACGTGGAAGGGTATCTGGGCCGACTTGCCCATGGCGCCCAGGAACAGCAATATGGCGGAGGCCGTCGCCACTCCCTCGCTCATGGCGCCGGTTCGGACCGCCTCGAAGGCATCCAGCATGCTGAAGCTGCCTACTTCCCGCCAGATGAGCAAGATGCCTATCAGGAGACCGACATCGCCGATCCTGGTGACGATGAAGGCCTTCTTGGCCGCCTCCCGGGCCTTGGGCCGCTCGTGCCAGAACCCGATCAACAGGTAAGAGCAGATACCCACCAACTCCCAGGCGACGTAGAGCAGCAGGAAGTTGTCGGCCAGGACCAGGGTGAGCATGGAGGCGGCGAACAGTGAGTGGACCGCGAAGTACCAGCCAAAGCGCGGGTCGCCCTTCATGTAGGCCAAGGAATAGACCTGGACCATGAGGGCCACGAAAGTCACCAGGCCCAACATGGCGATGGTCAGCGGGTCGATCAAGATGCCCCAGAAAAGGGTGACGCTGCCCGCGGCCCCAACTATCCCGGCGTTGAACCAGGTCCGTTCGTAATCACAGGTGAGCAGGCCGGTGTTCTCGCTGGTGAAGCAGCCGCTGGTGGCGCTGGTGGCGCCCAACCAGGAATTGAGCACGAACCAGAAAACCACGAACCCGCCGCCGATGGCCAAGATCGACAACCACGAACCCTTCCCCGGCAGGTATCTGCCGAAGACCACGATGATCGGCGCGGCGGCAAAGCCGAACACCGGTATGAGCCAGGCCCATTGCATCAAGACGTCACCCAGACGGGCGCGTTATTTAGTTCGAGACCTACCATTTCATCAGATTGATCTCATCGACGTTGACCGTCGATCTGTTGCGGAACATCCGGAGGATTATGGCCAGGGCCAAACCGACCTCGGCCGCGGCCACGGTGATGATAAAGATGGCGATCAATTGGCCGTCGAAGTTGGAGAAACGGCCGGTGCCTTCCATGTGGGAAGCCGCAGCGATCAGGTTGATGTTCACCGCGTTCAGCATCAATTCGATGGACATCACGATGAGCACGGCGGAACGGCGGGCCATCACGCCATAGAGGCCGATGACGAAGAGGACCGCGCTCAGGAGTTGAAACCAGACCAGATCGATCATCGGTTAGCCCTCCTCCTCCTCATCGTCCGATCGGGCGATGATTATGGCCCCGATCAGGGCCACCAATAGCACCAGGGACGCGATCTCAAACGGGACGGCCCAAGTGGTGAAGAGGGACTCGCCGATACCGGTGAACGAGGCGTTCTGGGCCTGAGTGCCCTCCACCGAGTTTATGATGAAGGAAGGCGCTAGGACCCCCAAAAATGCCAGGGCGGCCAGGGCGGCCAACGGCCATTGTTTGTTGTCGGTGATGCGGGGGTAATCTGAACCCCTGGTCAGCATGATGGCGAACAGGAGCACGATGATGATCGCCCCGCCGTAGATCAGCACCTGCACCAGGGCGAGGAATTCGGCGAATAGCACCAGGTAGACGCCGGCCACAGCGATCAGAGAGACCAATAACGCCAGCGCCGCGTGCACCACGTTGCGGGTGACCACCACCCCAAGTGCGCCGCCGATGGTCAGCACGGCCAGCGATATGAAAACGAACCAGGCCATCTAGGCAGTCGAACCCCGCCTCGCCGTAACTTTTTCGGCCATCAACTTTCTCCCCTGCTCCGGCCCTTCCAAAATACGAGCCACCAGAACGGCGGCTCCCTTGATCACTGATTGATCGCCTGGACCCGGTTGATCGCCGAGGCGCGGCGCCAAAGGTGTTGCTTCAGGCGCGCTACCTTTTCCGAAACAGCCTCTTCAGAAATCCCCCCGGCCCGCGGTCCACCTGCGGCAGGTTCTCCAGGGTTCCCAGTAGAACGCAACTGGTGCAGGTGCAATCCGCCGGGTGTTTGGCGACCCGTTCAGCAGCAACCCGCTTAACCATTTGGGGCTTAGCCCGCTGGGGCTTGATCTTCTTGCTCTTTAAGAACCGGTCGGTGCAGTCCTGACAGGTGCAGGCCGCCGGGTGACGCCCAGCCATGTTCAGCAGTCGTTCGTCTTCCCGTTTTGGCATTTCGGGTTTTCCTTGAGTCCAAGTTCCCTAAGGGGACCCGGCCTCAGCAGCGGCCTTGGCGCTGTCGGGGCTGTCGCCTTTCCCGGCCTTGGTCCGCTGGGTCGGCGGTATCCAGTCCGTTTCCTTCTGAAACTTGATGCCAATCTCCAGCAGCGCGGGCAGGTCCACCCGGTCGCCGTTGCGGCTGAATGTACTCATTTCGTGCTCGTGGGTCATCACGATCGCATCGAAATTACACACCTCGACGCAGATCCCGCATAGTATACACCGGTTGAGATTGATCTCGAAGCTATCGACGATCTTTCTACGGGAGCTTTTCCCCTCTTCATGGAGGGGGTTGTCCATCATCGTGGACGACATGCATTGCGTAGGGCATTGGCGGATACAGACCATGCAACTGGTGCAGAACGGCTCGCCCGGTCCGCCATCTCCGCCCACTGTGTCATCCCAGGTAAGGGCCGGAAAACCCATGAACCGGTCCTTCACCGGGGTGGGCTCAGGGTGGGTTCTCAGCAGATTTCCGGATTCCGGGTATTGGCGGGTGACCGGCGCCCGCAACCCTTTCATGGTGGAAGCCAGTGTCAAAGCCAACCCCTTTAGGCTGTTAAACATTTAGTCTCCTCCCGCTGAAGCCGGGGGCGCGGGCGGGGCCGGGGCGCGCCGTTGAGCTTCCAATGCTTCCTGTCTGCTCCGGGTTTGGGCCGCCAAACGCTTGGGGCCGGTCATCCGTTTGTAGATCAGGTATCCCACCACCAGCAGACCGGTCAAATTCATGGCGGTGAGGGACCAGGCCGGCCATCCGTAGAACAGGTATACCGCGGTCATTACGACTAAGAAAAACGACAGTGGCACCATGACCTTCCAGGCGAAGGCCATCAGTTGGTCGATCCGCAGCCGGGGGAAGGTGCCGCGCACCCAGAAGACCACCATGATGACCAGATAGACCTTGAGCAGGAACCAGATGATTACCCATTCGCCGGATAGCCACGGCCCGGACCAGCCGCCAAAAAATAGGATCACGGTTAGCGCGGCGATGGCGAAGGTGTTGATATATTCGGCCAGGAAGAATACCGACCAGTGGGCCCCGCTGTATTCAACGAAGGGCCCGCCGACGATCTCGGACTCGGCGAAGTAGATGTCGAAGGGTGTCCGGCCGACCTCGGCCAGTCCGGCGATGAAAAAGATGACCAACCCCAGGGGCTGCACCAAAAAGAATATGTAGTCGTCCTGCTGGTTGACTATCTCTCTCAAGTCCAGCGACTGGGCCAGCATGGCCACCGCGATGGCCACCATGATGATGGGTATCTCGTAGCTGATGAGTTGGGCCGCCGCCCTCAGGCCGCCCAACGTGCCGTATTTGTTGGCCGAACCCCAGCCGGCCAGCACCAGTCCCAGGATTCCCACCACCGCGAAGGCGATGATGTAGAAGAGGCCCAGGTCCAGGTTCTGTATCACTGCGTTCTGGGTGCCGGGTATGGTCACCCAGATCATGAACGCCGATACGACGACGATGATCGGGGCGACCCAAAAGATTACCTTGTCCGACGCGGCCGGGATGATGTCTTCTTTGAGGATCAACTTCAGGGCGTCGGCCATCGGCTGCATCAGACCCATCGGACCGGTTCGGGTGGGGCCCAGGCGCAGTTGGAGCCGGCCCAGGAGTTTACGTTCCAGCCAGGTCAGCGACAGCACCACCATGGACAGGGTGGTGAACAAGATAAAAAGGCCGATCACCAACCAGATGAAGTCGGTCAGACTGATGGCTAACAGGATGGTGGCCGGCACTAGCGGTCCACCTCGCCCAGCACGATGTCCAGCGCGCCCAAGATAACCACGGAATCGGCGATCCAGGCATCTTTCAGCATGTGCCTTAAAGCCCCCAGGTTGCAGAACGACGGCGGACGCACCTTGATGCGGTATGGTTTGTCGGTGCCGTCGCTGATCAGGTAGACGCCGATCTCGCCCCTCGGGTTCTCGGCCCTCATGTAGACCTCGCCGGCGGGAGGCCGGATCAGCCGCCGTCCCAGAGACGAGACGACCTCGCCCTGGGGGAGTTGGTCCAGGGCCTGCTCCACGATACGCACAGACTGGTAGATCTCTTGGACCCGCAGGTAATACCGGTCCCAGCAATCCCCGTCCAATCCAACGGGCACTTCGAAATCGAACCGGTCATAGACCGAATACGGAACCGCCTTGCGCAGGTCGTAGTCCACTCCGGACGCCCGGAGGCACGGCCCGGTCAGCCCGTAGTCGATGGCGTCCTCGGCGGACATCACGGCTATGTTCTTCAGCCGGGCTAGAAATATCTCATTGAAACTGAGGAGTTTATCCGATTCCTCGGTGTCTTTCTTAACCAGTTCCAACAGGTCCCTGACCTGCGGGACGAAATCTTCCGGGACATCCTCTTTCAACCCGCCGATGCGGAAATAGTTGTGCATCATCCTTGCGCCGGAAACGGACTCAAAGAGTCCCTGGATGCGCTCCCGCCCCCGGAAGCAAAACATGGACGGGGTCATGGCGCCGGCGTCCAGTCCCATGGTGGCGATGAACAGCAAATGGCTGGCGATACGGTTGAGTTCGCAGAGGATGACCCGGATGTATTCCGACCGGTCGGAAACCTCCAGCCCCATGAGTTTCTCAACAGCCATGCAGTAGACTTGCTCGTTGTTGAAGTTGGCGATGTAGTCCATGCGGTCGAAGAGCGTGATTATCTGGGCGTATTGTTCACCTTCACACAGCTTTTCCGAGCCCCGGTGCAGGTACCCGATGTGGGGCACCATGTCCACGATCTTTTCGCCGTCCACCCACAGCACCATGCGGAAGACGCCATGGGTTGAGGGGTGCTGCGGTCCCATGTTCAGCAGCATCTCGACGGGTTCGGCGTTGGGGACCGTGCCGCCGGCAGGGTTTGTGGACATTTGGGTCATATTTATTCGGCCGCCGTTTCGGACGCTGCTCCGGCTGGACGCCCGATATACCGTATCTTTGGCTCTGGGACCGGTTCAACTTCGCTGCTCATCCAGACCTCGCCGTTAAAGTAGAACCCGGCTTGGATCAGGGTCTCTTCCAGGACCTCCAGTTTCTCGCAGTCTTCAAGATATTCCGATACTTGCCGGCGCAGCGCGCTCTTCGCTTCCTCCGCCGTGTCGCCGAAACTGGTGATCAGCAACTCAGGACATTCGGCCTCATATCCGGTACCGGCCCGTGATTCTTCGATCCGGTAGACGATGCGGTCAAATGGAGGGTTTTTCGCCGACTTTCGTTTTTTCGCCACGATCATCCACCGCTATTCTCCTTCCGGAGATAACGCCGCCTCGACAAATTCCAGTTGCAGCTCGGTCTCCTCATCGACGCCGGGATAGCCAGCGTCGGCCAGAACTCCGCTCAAGGTATCGGTGCCGTCGTGAGACTCGATCCAGGCCCGCATGATCTGGATCAGGTCATCTTGGGCGGCTTCCAGCGATTCGCCCTCGCCTTCCAGCCCCAGGTCGTCGATTCGGACGACGTACCTGGCTTCTTCCCGGTCGATCTTAGCCGTTAGGAACACTGTCTCCATAAACCGCTAAAACCCCTGGAATTCCCTAGAATTCATGGTCAACTCTAAAACTCCTGGTATTCGTTAAAAGGGAAGTCTTTGCGCCCCGGATACCCCTCAAACCCCTCATAAAGCAACAGGGGCGCCAGGTCCGGATGCCCGTCGAAGTTAACACCGAATAGGTCGTGGGCCTCTCTCTCGTACCAATCGGCGGCCCGCCAGACTGAGGTAACGGAAGGAACGGTGGCGTCTGAGTAAGGAACATCGGTCCGCAGCACAAAGGTGCGCTCCGGCTCCAGGGATTGCAGCACATAGACCATCTGGAAATATTCCGAGTAGTCCACGCAGGCCAGGCAAAGCAGCATATGGACCGCAACGCGGGGGTCGTCCTTCATCAGACGGCAGGCCTGCAAGGTATGTGATTTATCGATGCTGATCTGGGGGATATCGCCCAGTGCGCCGGCCTGGGGGGCGAATTCCTTGAGAATCTCCAAGGAAACGTCAAGCAACTCTTTTCCGGAAGGGGTGAGGGCGTCCAGCGGGTCGGCGGCAGGCTCTTCTTTACCGTGACCAGCCCGCGCCGGCTTGTCCGTGGACTCAGCGGACGCCGGAGTGGATTCCTGATTCTCTTCGTTCTCGGCCACTATTTTTTGGCGTCACGCATGATCTTTTCTTGGAGCTTTATGATGCCGTACAACAGGGCTTCAGGGCGGGGCGGGCAGCCCGGCACGTAGACATCCACCGGAATGATGTGGTCAACGCCCATCACCACCGAATACGAGCGGTAATAAGGGCCGCCGTTGGTGGCGCAGCTACCCATGGCGATCACCCACTTGGGCTCGGGCATCTGCTCGTACAGCAGGCGTATGGGTTCGGCCATCTTCTTGACCACCGTGCCCGAGACGATCATCACGTCCGCCTGCCGGGGAGACGGCCAGGTAACCACGCCGAAGCGGTCAAAGTCGTAGTGGGCCATATAGGTCGACATCATCTCGATGGCGCAACAGGCCAGACCGAATGAAAGGGTCCACAGGGAGGACTTACGCGCCATGGCGAACAGTTGATTGGTGGAGGCGGTGATGATGCCGGGCAACTTCCCGGCGGTCGCCTGGTCGTACAAACTGGGAGCGGGTTGGTTGCCCGGTCCCATGATCACTTCTGCCATTCTAATACCCCTTTCTTCCAGGCGTAGACGATGGCGAAAAAGAGCACTCCCAAGAACATCATCATGGCGTAAAAGGGAAGCACGTTGGCCTCGTTTATCTTCTCCTGCATGAAGATCACCGCCCAGGGGAAGAGAAAAACCGCCTCAACATCGAATATCAAGAAAAGGATGGCGAAGATATAGAACCGGACGTTGATGTTGGACCAGTTGTAGGGGGTGGGCGGGATGCCGCATTCGTAGGTGGTTAATTTGGCGTCGGAATGACGGCGGGAGGAAAGCACGCGCGAAGCGGTGAACATCCCGATGATGGCCATAGTGGCGACCACCGCGGATAAAACAACCGCAGTCCAGTTTAGCGTGAACAGTTCGGCGCTAAATGTTTCGATCGGCATTATGGGGAGAAAACATGAACCACCGCCGCGTTAGTAGAGTGCCGGTGGATTGGTTGGCATAGAGTCGTTTTATGCCCAAAATATACCATTGGCCACCTGACAGTGTCAACGAAATTCGACGGCTTAGCGAGGGGGAAACTACTCTTTATCGAGGGCCCGGAGTTGGGTTGATGAGATGTCCTCCCTAAATTGGTCCTCGGCGAGGTCATCGAACAGGGCCTCGAACCCCTGTGGGACCGGCACATCGTTCAGGGTCTTGAAAATCCCTTGGTCTTCACGGCCCGCCACCAGAAACCTGGTCCCAGCGGCCAACATCTCCGCCAGCGCCATCATCATGGCACCGCTGCCGCCGTAATAACGGGGAGCCACCAGGCGGATGGCAGTGTCCCAGCCGACCACAAAAATCCGTCCCGGAAATAGCCTAGCCTTCTTAAAGAAGGTCTCGGCCCTGGTGAGCACCGCCGTTTCGTCGTCCGCGAACTGGGCCAGCCTTGTCTGTATCTCCGCTTCCTCAAGGGCCGGTTTGTCCACATTCGTCACCGACAGTTCAAATCCAACTTCGGTATCCAGCAACAACCCAGCGGCTTTGGCGAGGCCACGGTGGCCCTGATGCACCGGGCTGAACGAGCCCGGCAGGAGCGCGGACGGCGCCCGTCCTTCAACGGTCATGGTGCCGCCACGGACAACCACCCAGGCCGCCTCGCCGGAGATCAATTGGGCCAGGGGAGACGGGTGTTCGGTCCTTTCTATCTGAAGGGAGTCGCCGGGAGTCAGACCCAGGTCTACACCGGATTCCAGGCCCGATAGCAGCATGAGAGCGTGGACCAAGAGACGGCTGACCATGTCTTCTTCGCCGGCCCGGTCCCGAAGACCCTTGTGCAGGTGCAGCGAGTATAGGGTGTTGGAGTGTTGTTCCCAGGCGGAGACGAAGGCCCGGTGCTCGCCGCGTTTCGGCCGGTCGGTGGCGATGGTGGCGGCGCAGGCCAGCCCCACCGGGGGCGAGTCGTCCTCAAGTTGCGACTTGGCTTTGCGGAAGGCGGCCCTGGCCATTTCTCTGGCCGTCTGTGCTGATGCCGACTGCTCCGGCTCGAAGCCCAGGAACGCAATCATGGACTCCCGTCCATAGGGCACCAGGGCCTCCAGTATGGTGCGGGAGGCGCCAGCCACCCCCAACAGCCAGGCCACCGCCTGAGTGCCGGCCCCCGACACGGCCACCACCGCCTTGTGGGGCGTGGCGTGGATCTTCTCTATGTGCGGGCGGATGTCTTGCATGTTCTTTGGGCGCGTTTGGGAGTAACCCCCATCCTAAAGCGTTCCCCATTCCGCGGAAGGGGGGAAGGAATTAAACGCTCCTATCCGTCGGGTTGCCAGGGCGTGTGGCCGATGTTGTCCATGGTGGTTCTTGAGATTGCGATTTCGGACGACTGCTTTTGCTCCCATTGGGCCATCCACTCCGGCGGCAGTTGACGGCGGGCGTCCCGCCACCATAACGGGTCTCCCTGGGCCAGGGTCTTGCCGTCTAGAACATCGGCCAGAAAACAGGTCATGTCGCCGCCGTCCATGGCGTTGATCACCCGGCAGTCGAGGTAGCCAAAGCAATCGGTAAGCAGCGGGCTGCCTGACTCGCCTTTAGTCTTGCCCACATCGGCCAGTTTGTCCCGGTCGCGGCCGGAGACCAGCCCGAAATCGCCAATCAGGTCCAGTTGCTCGGGCCGGAGGAAGTTCAAGGCAAAGGCGCCTGCCGCTAGGACCATGTCATGGCTTAGGTTGGTCTTGTATAGCTGAACGACCACTCTGGGACGGTCGGGAACTATCGACGCGGCGGCGATGGCCACCGCGATCTGCACGTTGTCACGGCCTTGCCACCGGCTGGTCACCGCCGCTATGGGAGACCAGAGCCTACCCATCATCGGGGCTATCTCAGCGTAATCCATCCTGCTATTCACAGCCTTTTTCTCGTCCAGTGATGGCCGGTGGAGTGTAGCACCCCCGCAATTCGACTGCCAGCAGGGTGAGTGGTCCTCTTGACACCTGGCCACGCCTTAATTAGCATCTGCCCAAGCTGTTGAGACACCAAATTTCCATCTAGCGGATAGCGAGGTAGGCCATGAAAGTGTTGCTAGGAGCCGACTTGATCGACGGCACCGGAGGCCCGGTCCTTAAAGACTCGGCCGTCTTGATCGACGGCGAGCGTATCAAAGAGGTGGGCCCCCGGGCGGCGGTCACCCTGCCGCCGGGCACGGAAGAGATTAACCTAAGCGGCTTAACTCTGTTGCCCGGCCTGATCGACACCCATGACCACCTGGCCAGCAAGAATTACACCATGGTCAGCCGGTGGGAGATCGAGGAGCCAGCCTCGCTGAGTCACATCAAGACCGCCAAGGCGATCGAAGCTTCCCTGGCCGCTGGGTACACCTGCATCCGCGACGCCGGAGGGCTGGATGCTGGGTTCAAGTACGCCGTGGAAGAGGGACTCATCAACGGCCCTAGGCTGCTCACCGCCGTGAACATCATCTCGCCCACCGGTGGAATCGGAGACCGGGTCGCGCCCTCCGGCCATCGGAACCCGTTCGGCAACGACCCCATGTCCCCATCGGGAGTGGCCAACGGCCCAGAAGCGGTCCGGGCCATCGTCCGGGAGATGGTGCGCGTGGGGGCCGGGTCGATCTCCGGAATCGTGTCCTTGGTCTTGAGGTCCCATTCTCGGACCACGAAGTTTGCGTCCTCGATCTGCTGTTTCATGGTTCCATACGGCGCCGGCGGCTGGCCCGGCATGAAGCCGCCCAGAAACAGCGACGCACCGCCGTAGCGAACGAAGACAACGGCGGTCTGCTCCTTGTGCGTCGCGCGGAGGATCGCCGAGGTGAGCTTCTCTTCGCCCTTGAATCCCCGGTCCTTGAAGGCGGCGCGGCTGCCGGTGCGTGCGTTGTTCGGCGGCCAGACCGTACCGAAGTTGACGACCTTAGCATCGTCCGGCGTTTCGACCAGGATGGCGTTTGTCGTGGGCTCGAGTTCGCGCGTGATGTCGTCCAGTGCAAGGAGTTCGAGATCGTCGAGCTTCGTTCGTTCGCCCTCTATTCGGCCGACGAGGCCAGCGTACCCCTGCCCTTGCACCTCTCGTTCGAGCGAGACTACTCGACTCGATAAGTGGTGAAAGGCGATAGCGTTTTTCGCCGCCGTCACGAGCCGCGGCTCGTCGACAGGCTTGACCAAATAATCGTGGGCGCCTTCCTGCACCGCGGCTACCGCGCTGTCCACTGCGGCACTTGCCGTCAGAATCACCACCGGAAGGCTGGGATGGCGCCCTTTGACACGTTTGAGAAGTTCCCTTCCCAGCCCAGCACCGCCGGATAGCTGGAGATCCAAAATCATGAGATCGGGAAGCGAACGGTCGAGAGCCCCGACACACTCCGCTTCTGATGCAACGACCTCTACGCGATGACCCGCCCGCATGAGCCAGCGGGAAATCTGACGGCCCGGCCCCGGTTCTTCAGCTACGATAAGCGTATTGCCCGGTCCCAGCGTGGGAATCTTCATCCAAATCCTTACCTCTCGATTC
>JACZYV010000062.1:0-14830 GCA_022570905.1 Chloroflexota bacterium | reverse complement strand
AAGTCCCAACTGTGGGCTTGCTGCGAGACCCCGTGGAGCATGACCAGGGTGGGGTTGGCGGAATCTCCCCACTCCAGGTAGTGGAAATTCATGCCGTTGGCCCTGACCGTCCGGTCCTCGGGCTCATTCTCCTCGGTGAAGGGCACCCCCATGCTTCGCGCGGCTTCGTGCAAGGACAGCCCCAGTGAATGAGACGCCATCTTTTCTCCTCAGGTCAGAGTCCAGAACCATGATAAACCGAGTGTCAAATTTCCGGGCCTGGCGCCGGCCACGCGGGCGCGGCATTCACTTTCGGCATTCACTTTCGGCATTCACTTTCCGTAGCTGATGCTATTATTAGACGGTTGCGATTAACCGTTGCTTGCGGCGCTCCCATCAGCGTTTTTCCCCCGGAGATTACCCCGAGATCACCTCTGGGGTGCGCCGGGCAACAAGCAGTATAAATACCACCGGAGACCATCGTTCCATGACCACTAAAGCAGTCGAGCTCGAGCTAGACCCCAGAGAATTGATGGGGAAAAAGGTTGGGCGCTTGCGCCGGGCCGGCATCGTGCCGGTACACCTGTACGGCCCCGGTATGGAGCCGCGGGCCCTGCAATGCAAGGCCTCGAAGTTGATTAAAGTGCTGGCGGTGGCCGGCGGCGCCACGCCCATCCATATCACCATCCAAGGCGAGTCCGGCAATCACCTGGCCTTCGCCCGGGAGATCCAGTGGGACCCCAGGCGCGACGATCTGTTGCACGTAGACCTCTTGGCCGCCGACGTAAGCCGGCCGGTCACGGCCCAGGTCCCCATCATCCTGACCGGCGAGTCCGCTGGGGCCCGTAACGTCAACGGGACCGTGATGCACCAACTGCGCACGGTGGACATTCAGGCCCTGCCGTTGGAGATGCCCGGTCAGATCGAATTAGACATCTCAATCATGGAAGAACCTGACTCGGTGGTCCGCGTTTCCGACCTGCCCATCCCCGAAAACGCCACCCTTCTCACCGATCTCGAGGAACTGGTCGTCCGGATCGAGCTTCCCAGGGTCGCGGAAGAAGTGACATTCGCGGACGTGGAAGGCTTGGAAGCGGGCGCCGAGGGAGAAGAGGCCGCCACGGAAGAGGGCGCCGAGGAGTAGTCTCCGGGGCCAGGTCAATCTGCGGTCCCGCCCAATCTTGGTGGCGGAATTCGGTAAAGTCTAAAGAACGCCGGAGGAGCGAACCCCAGAGGTCGCGCAGCCTCCGGCGGTTGTTTTGGAGACAGCAAAATGTTCCTAACCTACGTCGGGGAATCGGGGATCACCGGCGCCACCGCCACCGACCCTTCCCAGCCGCACCAGGTCTACACCGGACTGTTCGTCCACGAGAGCCAGTCGATCTCAATGAACGGCGAGTTCAACGCACTTTGCCGCCGCCATTTCGGCGCTCCCCTGGGCGAGGAGGGCGCGCCCAGTGAGATCCGGCCGGTGGATGTCTACCAGGGCCTGGGTTACTTCGCTTCCTGGCCTCGCTTGAAGAGGAACGAACTTATTCAAGACTGCCTGGGAATCATGGTACGGCGCGAGACCCCAGTGATCACCTCATACATCAACAAACAGGATTTCGCCGCCGCCAAAGCGGCCGGGGATTCCCCCTTCGCCATGATGTGGGATTCTCCAACTGGTCCGGTCATAAACAAGTTTTTCTTCGCCCTCAGCATGTTCTTGGACGAACTCAACATGTCCACGCTATCCGGGGACCAGATCATGGACGGCGGACTGCCCATCGCCAATCATGCCCTGGTGGTAGCCCAGACCGGGGCATCTATGAAATCCGAGTTCATGCCCGAGTTCCTGCGTTCCGACGAGGGGATCGACGCCACCGGCTTGATCGACGATATCTGCTTCGTGGATCCGGAACACTCGGTGGGAAACCAGCTGTCCAACCTGTGCGCCTATTTCGTCCGCCGCTGGCTGCAGAACCCGGAGCGGGATCATCCCTACTTCGACGGCCTCCGCGACAACAAGGTCATTCAGGTGATCTACCCGGTCACGATCTAGGCGGAAGCCCGCGAGTTGCGCCGGCGTCACCGGGGTCAGATTCACGCCTAATAACGCTGGCGGTTCCTTTACAAGGCATAAGCCCAGCATTACAATCGCTAGTCAGCAGATACGACGCATTTCGCAGTTTTCTCTAGCTTTTTCACCCGATTATCCCGGCCAAACAACCGGCCTCCTTTGGAGCGAGCCTGTTCAGGGCTATTAGGACTAAATGGCAGACCGCGAAGACACACTTCTGACCAACCGGGCCGCCAAGCTCGAACGCCTTCGCGCCAAAGGCATCGACCCCTACCCGGCCCGTTTCCGCCGTACCTGCGACACCGCCACCGCCACCGCGTTGTTTGAAGAATTGGAGCACAACGATCCGCCCGCGGACAAACTCCTAAATATCTCCCTCGCCGGAAGGATCACCTCCATACGGACCATGGGCAAGGCCGCCTTTCTCGACCTCCAAGACGCCTCCGGCGCCATCCAGGCCCTCCTCCGGCAGAACAACCTGGAAGACGGCTTCGACCTGATCAAAGACCTGGACATCGGCGACCATCTGGGCGTACGGGGCAACCTGATCCGTACCCGCACCGGGCAGGTCACTATCGACGCCTTGGAGTTGACCGTTACCGCCAAGGGCATGCGCCCCCTGCCGGAGAAATGGCACGGCCTCAAAGACGTCGAGACCCGTTACCGGCAACGCTACCTGGACCTGATCGCCAACCACGAACAGATCATGCCGGTCTTTGTCCTGCGCACCAAGGTTATCCGCGGCATCCGCCGGTTCCTGGACGACCGGGGCTTTCTGGAAGTGGACACCCCCATACTGGTGCCGGTGGCCGCCGGCGCCCACGCCAAACCCTTCATCACCCACCACAACGCGCTCGACCAGCAACTCTACCTGCGCATCGCCACCGAGCTCTACCTCAAGCGGCTGATCATCGGCGGGTTCGATAAGGTCTACGAGATCGGCCGGGTCTTCCGGAACGAGGGCATCGACCAGGACCATAACCCGGAATTCACGCTGCTGGAGAGCTACGAGGCCTACGCCGATTACAACGACGTGATGGTCATGGTCGAGGATATGATCTCCACCATCGCCATCGAGGTCAACGGCTCCACCAAGGTGACCATGGGAGACAACGTCATCGATTTCGCGCCGCCATGGCAGCGGGTTAGCCTGCGCGAGGAACTGGAAAAACGCAGCGGCATCGACCTGGAATCGTTTGATGACGAGGCCCTGCGCCAAAAGGCCGGCGAGTTGGGCATCGACACCAAGGTGCTGGAGAGCCGTGGCCGCCTTATCGACAAGTTGCTGTCCACATTCGTGGAGCCCCACCTGATACAGCCAACCTTCGTCCTGGACTACCCCGAAGAGATGTCCCCCCTGGCCAAGGCCAAGCCCGATTCACCCGGATACGTGGAACGTTTTGAGGCCTTTGCCTCCGGCATGGAGATCGCCAACTCCTACAGCGAGCTCAACGACCCCCAGGTGCAGCGGGAGCGGTTCGAGGCCCAAGAGCAGATACGTTCGCTGTACGAGGACGAAGAGGTTGACCGCCGGGACGAAGACTTCCTCATCGCCATGGAGTACGGCATGCCCCCCACCGGCGGGCTTGGCATCGGCGTCGACCGGCTGGTCATGCTGCTGGCCGGGCAACCGTCCATCCGGGACGTATTGTTATTCCCCCAGATGCGCGCCCAGAAGGGCGAATCAAGTGATGATGCGACCGATGAATAATCCCCGTTCCAAGTGATCCATGCTTTCCATCGAACACATAAGAGAGAACCCGGATGAGGTGCGCCGCGCCCTGCAGACCAGGGGCGAGGATGACCACATCACGGAGGTCCTCGAGCTGGACTCCCAGATCCGTGCCGCCATCACCCAGCGGGACGAACTGAACGCACAGCGGAACCGTGTCAGCAAGGAGATCGGGCAGGCCCGCTCCCAGGGCCAGGAAGCGTCCGGCGAAGTGCGGGCCCAGATGCGCCAGATCGGCGACCAGGCCGACGCCCTTAACCAAACGACCAAAGACCTGAGCGACAAGCTCAACGGGCTGATGCTGGAACTGCCCAACCTGCCCCAAGCCGACGTACCAGTGGGCGAAGACGAATCGGGCAGCGTCATCGTCCGCCAGAACGGCGAGCCCCCAGTCCTGGATTTCTCGCCGAAGCCACATTGGGACCTGGGCGAGGAACTGGGCATCATCGATTTCGAGCGGGGAACCAAGCTGGCCGGAAGCCGGTTCTACACCATGATGGGCTACGGCCCCAAGCTGGAACGGGCGCTGATCGCCTGGATGCTGGACCTCCACTCGAACGAGCACGGCTACACCGAGGTCTCGCTGCCGGCAGTGGTGAAACGGGAGGTCATGGAGGGCTCCGGCAACCTGCCCAAGTTCGCCGACAACCTCTACCACGATGAAGAGGACGACCTCTGGCTGGTTCCCACGGCAGAGGTGCCACTGACTGGCCTATACCGGGATGAGATCATCCCCGCCAACACCCTGCCCCTGAAATACGTGGCCCAGACTCCCTGCTTCCGCCGCGAGAAGGCGTCGGCGGGCCGGGACACCAGGGGCATCAAGCGGGTCCACCAATTCAACAAGGTGGAGATGTACCAGTTCGTGGAGCCCGAGACTTCAAACCGGGAACTTGAACAACTGGTGGATGACGCCGAAGACGTCTGCCGGAAGCTGGGATTCACCTACCGGGTGCTGCAACTCTGCACCGGCGACATGGGTTTTGCGTCGTCCAAGACCTACGACATCGAGGTCTGGGCCGCCGGCTGCCAGGAGTGGCTGGAGGTCAGTTCCTGCTCCAACTGCACCGACTTCCAGGCCCGCCGCTCCAACATCAGGTACCGGGCCGAAGAGGGTGGCCGCCCGCTCCTGCCTCACACGCTGAACGGCTCCGGCTTGGCCCTGCCGCGGGTCATCATCGCCATCCTGGAGAACTACCAACAGCCCGACGGCTCGGTGGTGATTCCGGAGGTGCTGCGTCCCTATACCGGGTTCGACGTGATTCCCGCCAAGCGAGCTGACAGCCCCGATTAATCGGGGCCGTCAGCTTTCAGCTTATTTTGGAGGCATGAAATGGCTGGAAAGGTTAGCTGGGGCATCGCCGTCCCCCAGGTGTTCTTCGATGGGCCCATCGATATGCCGCTGATCCAGCGGTGGTCGAAACGGGCTGAGGCCCTGGGATTTGAGAGTCTTTGGACCCAAGAAGCCATCACCGGAGCGGTCCCGATCCTGGAGCCGGTGACCCTGCTGTCATACCTGGCCGCCATCACGGAACGGGTGCGGCTGGGCACATCGGTGATCGTCGCTCCCCTCCGCAACCCGGTCCAGTTGGCGAAGAGTCTGGGCAGCCTGGACCACATGAGCGCCGGCCGGCTGATCGTTGGACTGGGCCTGGGCGGCAACCCCGGCGACATCCCGCCCTTCGGCATCTCCCCGGAGAAACGGGTGCGCCGGTTCACCGAGATCATCGACGTGATGAAAGCTCTGTGGACTCAACCCGAAGCCCATTTCCAAGGGGAATTCTGGCAGCTTGACGGCCTGAAGATGGAGCCCAAGCCGATTCAGAAGCCCCACCCTCCGATCTGGTTGGGGGCCAGACATACCAATGCCCTAAGACGGGCTGTCAGGCACGCCGACGGTTGGATGGGCGCCGGCTCGTCGGATACCTCGAGTTTCGTCACCGCGGTCGGCCAGACGCGGATGTTCCTTGAGGAGTCGGGGCGGGACCCCGCGTCCTTCACCATCTCCAAGCGGGTCTACGTGGCGGTGGACAATGACGAGAAACGGGCCGAAGGCCGCCTGAGGGAATGGTTCGGCAAGCGGTACGGCAACGCCGATATGGCTTCCCAGGTCTCCGTCTGGGGTCCCACGGCGAAGGTCACGGAAGAACTGGCCAAGGTCACCGAAGCGGGGGCGGAGATGGTGCTGCTCAACCCCGCCTTCGACGACATGGAGCACCTGGAAATCTTGGCCGAAGAGGTTATTCCGAATATCTAGACCGGTCAGTCCCGGTGAAAATTCCCACCTGCATCTCCCGGTCCGCTGCCCACGGACCAAAAACTTCGGGCAGCATATGGAATGGCCACCGGACAATTGTTTGACTGATGCTGCCCTTCGACAGGTCCGATGCATCGAGACCCGCGACTCCGGTCGGGGCTCAGGACGAGCGGAGAAAACGCCTCTGCCGTTCGTGGTGAGCCCTCCATCCCGTTTCGTGGTGAGCTTGTCGAACCACCGCCTGGGGTAAGAGTGGTTTTCACAACGGAAATGACTTATGCGCATCCTTCGACGGGCTCAGGACGAACGGGAAACAGGTGTCCTAAGCCTGTCGAAGGGCCCAACATTGGGCCTGCCGGGTTTTGAAATGGGCTTTTAGCAGGTTTCCTAGGGGATCAACCGGGGAATCAGGTTGCCAAGACCGAATCCGATCCCCGCGGAAACGGCCCCGATGGCCAGGATCTCCAATCCTTGCATCAATGGCGAACGCTGCACCAGCCGGCCCTTGCCTACGCCCAGGATGAACAGGCCGGTTAGCGCCGCCGCGATGGAGATGCCGATGGCCTGCCCTCCCTCCAAGAAGAAGTGGGGCATGATGGGGATGGTAGCCCCCAAGATGAAAGCCACGCCCATGGTGAGGGCGTCTTTCGTGGGGTTGGAGGTGTCGTCGGGACTGATGCCCAGTTCCTTCTCCACCAGGGTGCGCAGCCACAGGTCCTTGTCCTCGGCGATCTCGTCGGCCAGGTGCCGGGCCTCGGCATAGGTCTTGCCCTCTCGCTGGTAAAGAACCACCAACTCGGCCAACTCCTCGGCGGGGTTATCCTCCAACTCCTGGGCTTCCCTGGCGATCTCGGCCCGCTGCACGTCCTGCTCGGCGCGGGAACCCAAGAACGCCCCGGTGGCCATGGACAGCATCCCAGGCAGGGCCGCGGCCAGGCCGGCGACCAGGACCGTGGTCTGACTCTCCACCGCCACTGCCACCCCGGTGACCAGCGCCACGGTGCTCAGTAGACCGTCCTGGGCCCCGAAGACCACCTCGCGCAGGCGGCCCAACCGGGCGACGCGCCACCGCTCCCGGTCGATCTCGGTGGCGGCGCTGACGTAATCCGCCATGGTCATGCCGTCGACTTCGACGTCAAGCGGGCTGCCCGGAGCCGAGACGGGAGTGCGGTCTGGGGCCTCCGTCACCGTCCCACCCGCGGCCGCGATGGCGGCCATTTTGGCATCCAACAGATCAAGAGCGGTGGTGAACACCTCCAAGTGGTGGCGTTCCCGGTCCATGGCCAAGGCGAAGGAATCGGCGGCGTCCTGCCGGCCTTCGTCCAACGCGTCCTGGATCATCTTGGGGTACATGGTGCTGTATTCTTTGGACTCGCCCTCGGTCACCGTGCGCAGGTTGACCGATGTGGTGTGCAGACTGCCCGAAACCCGCAGGTGGTTCATGCCGTGGATGGTCTCGGCGCCGGCCACCTCCTGGAAGACCTGGGCAACCTCCGGGTGGCCCTCTTCCAGCGCCCGGTGGGCGTAGGCGTTGTATTTCAAGTAGGCCAAGGCCTCGGCGACGATGGCCGACCAAAGGTTCTTGTCCGTCTTTGTCATCGACGGTGTATCTGGAGCCATGATTGGTGTCCTTTCTACATTCTGTGAGGCTGCCAAAGGCGCGAGGGCAGGCATATTCAGCCTAGAAATGGAGGCCCGGCGGGCGGCCGGACAGCCCAATCTATATTATCAGGTGGCGGAGAGAAACCTTTCATACGGACCGGCGCGGGTCGAGGCGGGTGGCCGAGGTGTTGCGGGAAGTAGCTCAGGGTGGGGCAGGACGGCTTAGCCTCCTTGAGAGGCGTGGTGAGCGACCATGCGCCAGCCGTCCTCGTAGCGGGCGAATATGTTGGTGGCGAAGGTGCTGAAGTTGGTGGCCTGTCCCTGCACCACGCTGGTGATGCCCTCGACACAGGTGACACAGCCGAATTCTCCCTGGACGATCACGTTCAGGTAGCGCACCTGGAACTGCATCAGGGCGGTATTCTGGAAGATCCGGTCCCAGCTCTGGCGGATGTCATCCCATCCGACCAGTGGCGCCCAGCCGGGGTGAACGCACAGGGCCCGGTCTGAGTTCTCCCAAACGCGCTCCATGCCGGCGATGTCCAGGTCGGAGAAGGCGTCGTAGAACCGCTGGTTGGCGGCCTTTATCTCCTCGACCGTCTCCGGTTCCGGTTGGGTCATCGCTATGCGGCCCCGCCGCGGCCGGCCCGATGGGACCAGTACTCCCAGGCCCGTTCTTGGCCGGTGAGGCTCATCTGGCTTTCCGTCATCATTTTAATCTCGCCGGGCGATAGGTATTTGACCTCACCCAGACGCAGGGACTCCAGCAAGAGCCCGGCGTTGACCTGAAGGTAGACCGAAGCCATCACCACTTCGCGTATCGACTTGCTGGCAATAACACATCCATGGCCTCGCATCAGGGATACCCGGTGGCCGCCCAGGCAACGGGCCAAGTCCCGGCCCTGTTCCATGGTGGTGACGAGTAGGTTGGTGTCTTGGAAGTTGTCGCGGATGTCCCAGACGGGCAGTTCCGGCCCGGTCAGGGCCGCCAGGTGAAACATGGGCCGCAGCGGCGTGTTGGTGACGGTGAACGGGATCACCGTCGGCGAGTGATTATGCACGACGGCCATCACATCTTCCCGAGCCTCGTAGATGCCGCCGTGGATCGGCCGCTCGGTATACATGGAGCGGCCTTGCTGGTCGACGGGTTCTCCCTCCAGGGTGTATTCCATCAGGTCGGCGATGTCCACCAAGTCAGGGGCCCGCGACTGGGACAGGATGTACCGGCCGGGGTTGTCCGGGTGCCGGATGCTGACGTGGCCATAGGCATCGACAACGCCCTCCCGCGCCAAAATCCGGTTGGCCGTGACCAGTTCTTCCAGTTGTGCGTCGATGTTGTTCATAAATAACCGCTCCGGACCCCGTCATTCCAGCGAAGGCTCGAATCCAGAGGCACTTGCTCTAATGATGTTGTTGGCCGTAGGGGCGGGTTTCTAACCCACCCGGCCTCACGTATACCAAATCCCGAATCCGGAGACCGCGTTGCGATGCCGTTCGGGTTCCTGTGACAGTTTGGTCTCCCTAGAGCAGGGCAGGTTAGAAACCTGCCCCTACGTTTTGCTGTTCGCCGGAATGACGAAGGAGGGGTTGCCGAAATCTACTGGCAAACCCTCCTTTTTGTTACTAGCCAACCCGTCCAAACGAAACGCGGCGCGCCGCCTCAGTGCATGGGCGAGAAGGAGGAGGGCACCATGATCTTGTTCTCTTGGTTCACCAGCCACTCCCGGGTGGGGGGCGGCCAGTGGGGGTTCTTGGAGGCTTCGGCGCGGATGCGGTTCCGCTCTTCCAGGTCTTCGTAGGGCCAGATGTGGACCCACTTGTTCAGTCCCCCCACGTCGGTATACATCGCGGCGGCCAAGGGGGAGTACTCCTCCCGGTGAGGGACGGCGTCGGCCCAGATGTCGATCACCTTGCCCATGCTGCCGGTCTTGTAGGTGTAGGAGCGCATCTCGTAGATATTGCCCAACTTCTGGTCTCCTCCCAAAGGACGCATGAAAGGCGCGGGGATGAATATCTCCGAGTTCATGCTGACGTACATTTCGGGGTCATTGGGCGGCGGCCAGTGGTCGTCCTTGGCGGCCTCGGCGCGGATGCTGTCACGCTCTTCCACGCTCTCGTAGGGCCAAACGTGGATCACCTGGTTCAACGGGCCGATCTCGGTGTGCCAGAAAGCTCCCAGCTTGGAGTACTTCTCGCGGTAGGGCAGGGCTTCGCCGAAATTCTTCTCGAATTCAGGGACGCTGCCGGGTTTCAGGGTATAGGTACGCACTTCGTAGATCATGGCGGCTCCTCTCCGGGGTCGATTGCTTTCTGCTTGCCCGCCCAGGCTCAGGTCTGAGCTTAGTCACAGGCGGGCGTGAAGTTACGCGACAGTGTAGCAAAACTGATTCGGCGGGGCAAACGGGCTGACTCTACTGGACTGCCTGCCGAATCACAACCTTGTCGCAATGCTTCTCCGCGGCCTGTAATAGTTCTGCGTGAGACTCGGATGGGCTTCCGATGGTGCAGACCACCGCCCATAGCCCGGTGCGGGATTCCCGGCCCAACCGGGATATTATCTCGCCGGTGTTCTGGCCGTTCAGCACCAACTCGGTCCCGCCGGCGACATCTCGCACGGCTTCCAGGGCTTCGGGGGAGCCTGCCACGTAGTCTGCGTGTTTCAGCAGGCCGACGGTTGCGGCGCCGATCTCGGTGGGCCGGTCAGGGTTCAGGGCGATGAACGTCACGGCCCGTTCCTTGGCCGCGAAGGCCTCCACGTATTTGCGGGTCTCCACGATCTGGCGGGCGTGGGTGGCTTCGTGGCCCGACGACCGCTCGACCAATTCAAGCATGGTCAGCCCTGGAAAGGAATTGCGGGGGTTGGGTTGAGTCACGGGCTGGGACATCTGTTCCTCGGTCAGGCCCTCTACCAGTGCCCGGAAACGCAGGTAGTTCTCGTCCAGATGGGCGATGTCTTTTTTAAGTTTTTCCTCGCGGCTGGTGAAGGGAGGCAGCATCTCCATCTTTCCTGCGGCTATGTCTTCCAGGGCCGCCACGAATTTTTCGGTGTCCAGATGGTTCAGCACCTCCCATACCGACCACCGGGAGCCCAAGAAAGCATCCTCCGGGTCGATCCCTTCCAGGGAGGCGTGGAGCGTCTTGTGCCCCTCGTCCAGCCGCTCCAACACCCTTGCCTGCCGTTGGAGCGGGGTCAAGTTCTGTTCCGGCGCCATTGGTTGTTCCTCCGTGTGCCTGGTGAGGCCATTCTAAGGCTCCCACGATCTCCAGGGAAGTGGGAGCCCGCGGTGGTACAATTTTCCTGAACATAATGAGCGAAGCTAGACACAAAACCGCCACGCCTGCGGCCGGCCTCAACGGAGACTGGCTCACCAAGGACCGGTTGCGCAATCTTCTGAACGTGCGGAAGCCAGGCGAGGGAGAAGCTGCGTCGTCTATCTACCTGAGGCCCGGCGATACCGCCGAGTCGCCGGAATGGCGGGAGCGGCTGGCCCGGTTGGGGAAGACGCCGGAAGAGAGCGGCTGCGGCCTGGTGGGGTTTCGCGCCGGGGACCGGGCGCTGGTCCTGGCGCCGCCCTTCCCGGTGACCGAAAGCAGCCAATACGACACTTGGGACGAGGGACCGCTCTGGTCGCTTCTGGACGCGGACCGGACGGTCGGGGTGGTGCTGGTGCGCCTGGGCCGCTACTCGGTGGCGGTATACCGGGGCGGAGACCTGGCCTCATCAAAGACCGATTCACGCTACGTGAAGGGCAAGCACAGCGCCGGGGGTACGTCCCAACTCCGCTACACCCGGGTCCGGGAAGGCCAGATGCGGCGTTTGTACATTAAGGTGTGCGAGACCATCCGGGCCCAATTCGACCCGGTGGCGGGGGAATTGGACCATGTGATATTGGGCGGAGAAAAGTTCACCTTGAACGGCTTTCTTAAAGTCTGTCCCCGCCTGGACGAGTACAAAGACATCACTCTGAAACGGAGATTGAATATACGGGACCCCAAACGCGACACCCTGGACGACCTGGGCAGCACCCTCCACGAGAGCCGCGTCTGGGCTTTTGATTGGTGAACGTTGAGCGACGCTGAACTGGAACCCAACAACCCGCCAGAATCTATTGGGCACGATTTCAGTACTCGGACCGCGCCTCGCCCGTGGGACAGCGATCTGGGCGGCTTCGACTTTGCCGGCCCGCTGTTGGAGTTCGATAAAGTCCGGGAACTGGTCGCCGGGTACACCCATACGATCGTGGGGGGTGAGCGGGCCAGAGCGCTAACCCCCACCCGCGACCTGTTGGAGATCGCCACCCGGCTGCAGGAGACCTCCGAGGCCCGTCAGTACCTGGACCAGGGCGGCGGTCTGGAATTTGGGCCGGACCAGGACTTCCGGGAGTTGTTCCAGCGCGCTCTGCTGGGCGGACTGCTGCGCGGCGAGGAATTGTTCAAGGTTAGAGAATTGCTCCGGGCGGCCCGCTACGACCGCACCGAACTGGGCCGCCACGAAGAGATACCGCTGCTGACCAGCGTCTCTGAAAACATCCCTGAATTGGGTGACCTGGAGCGGGCCATCTCCGGCGCCATCAGCCAGGCCGGCGAGGTGCTGGACAACGCCAGCCCGGTCCTGCACAACCTGAGGCAGGAGGCACGCCACGCCCAGAACCGGCTCAACGAGATCATGGAGCGCAACCTGCGCCGTCTGCAGCGGTCGGATGTGGTCCAAGAACCGCTGATCACCCAGCGCAACGGCCGGATGGTGCTGCTGATCAAGGCCGAGATGCGGTACCGGGTGCCGGGCATCGTCCATGACGTGTCCGACAGCGGGGCCACGGTGTTCGTCGAGCCCATGCCGGCCATCGAGGCGGGCAACCGCTGGCGGGAGTCCCGGCTGGCCGAGGAAAGGGAGGTGGAGCGGGTGCTGCGCCAGTTGTCCGGGATGGTTGGAATGTCGGGAGAAGACCTGCTGCTGACCCTGGACCTGATGGCCCGGCTCGACTTGGACATCGCCAAGGCCCGCTACTCAGCCGCCATCAACGCCGTGGCCCCGTGGGTGGCTGACCAGGAAGTCTCAGAGAGGCGCTTGAAGCTGGTCCGGGCTCGCCACCCCTTGCTCACCGGCACAGTGGTCCCCGTCAGTGTCGACCTGGACCGGGACCAGGGGGTCATGCTGATCACCGGCCCCAACGCCGGAGGCAAGACGGTCACCCTGAAGACCGTGGGTCTGCTGGCGATGATGGCCCAGGCCGGCCTGCACGTGCCCGCCGAAGAAGCCCATTTCCCCCGGTTCGACGGCATCTACGCGGACATCGGCGACCAGCAGAGCATCCAGGAGTCGATGTCCACGTTCAGCTCCCACATCACCAACCTGAAGGGCATCATGTCCCGGGCCACGGTCCATTCCCTGGTGTTGGTGGACGAACTGGGCACCAGCACCGACCCCGAAGAGGGGTCGGCCCTGGCCAGCGCCGTGCTCCGGTACTTCCACAAGATCGGTTCGTTCGTGGTCGGCACCACGCACCACAGAGGTGTCGCCCGGTTCGTCCAGGACCAGCCGGGCATGGTCAACGCCAGCGTGGACCTTGACCCCAGCACCCTTGAGCCCACCTACCACCTGACCCTGGGCTTGCCGGGCCGCAGCTACGCACTGACCATCGCCGCGCGGCTGGGCGTGCCTCAAGAGGTGATCGACGACGCCCGCAGCGGCATCTCCCCCGTGGAGGCTGCCACCGAGGACCTGCTTCAAGAACTACAGCAAGAACGCCGGGTGGTGGAAGAACTGCGGGAGGAAGCCGAGATCGCCACGGCGGACGCGGTGCGGAAGCAGCGTGAGTTGGACGCCCAGTTGGCCGACGTGGAAGCCGCCAAGGCCAACCTTGTGGAAGAATCACGCCAGGAACTGCAAAGCCGCATCAGCGGGATATTGGACCGGCTGGGCAGGGCCGAACGCTCGCTGGAAGCCGCCGAGTTGCGGCAGGACGCCGAGTCGCGGGCCATGGCGGAGGCCAGGGCCAACGAGGCATCACGGCGGGAGATCCAGGCCCACCGCGGCGAGGTCCGGGAGGTCCAGCGTCAACTGGACTCGGCTGCCTGGTCGCCCATCGAGGTTGAAAGGGTGCCTTGGCAGTCCATCTTGAAAGAGGGCGACCGCGTCTATATCCGGGGCATCGCCCAGCCGGTTGAGGTCATCTCCGCCGCCGACAACCAGGACCGGGTGGAGGTGTTGCTGGGCACCATGCGGGCCAAGATACCGGTGTACCAACTGGAGCGGCAGGCCGAGGGTCACCCAGCGGCGGCGTCCCAGGGCGTGTACTTGAATCGTGCGCCCAGAAAAGCGCGAAGCAAGGGCTCGGGCGCCGACTTGGACCTGCGGGGCATGAGGGTGGACGAGGCGCTAAGCCGGGTAGATGAAGCTCTGAACGACGCCGCGTTGGACGGGGCCGGCTCGGTCCGGATCATCCACGGCAAGGGCACCGGCGCCCTGCGTCAGGCCATCCGTGAATACCTGGGCGGCCACCCCTTGGTGATATCCGCCGAGAACGGCGAAGGGCCCGGCGGCGACGGGATCACGGTGGCGGAGCTGGAATAGCCCGCCCCCTCTTACTTCCCCTGGAACCGTGCCTGGCGGCGTTCAGTGAAAGCTTTGATCCCTTCTTGGAAATCTTCGGTCAGGCAGATGTCGACGAAGGCGGCGGTCTCGGCGTCGAGTTGTGTTGCGATGTCGTTGTCCCAGGAAGCGTCGAACAAGGCTTTCACGCGTCCGTAGGCGGTGGTGGGGCCCTGGGCCAACCGGGTTGCGGTCTCCATGGCGTGGCGGTGCAGGGCGTCGTCCTCGACCACCTGGGTGACCAGCCCGATCTCCAAAGCTCCCTGCGCGCTCAGAGGCTGGCTGGCCAGGTAAAGCTCCATGGCCCGGCCCGCGCCCACCAAACGGGGCAGCAGATAGGTTGAGCCGCCGTCAGCCGAGGCCCCGATGTTGGCGTAGGCCATCAGGAACCGGGCGCCTTGGGCTGCCACCCGGATGTCGCAGCCCAGGGTCAGGCTGAAGCCCGCGCCCGCCGCCACGCCGTTGATGCCGGCCACCACCGGCTTCTCCAGTCTTCGCAGCTCCAGAACGACCTTGTGATGCAGGTCGTCGGCCAGGGCTTTGATGTATGTCTGCAGTTTTTCCGGTTCATCGTTGTCCAGAGTCTCTACGACAAATTTCAGGTCG
>JACZYV010000001.1:0-51282 GCA_022570905.1 Chloroflexota bacterium | reverse complement strand
GTGGAACACCGGCTCAAATATCAAGGCGAATTCTACGGCCTGCTGCTGTTCTCGATCCTGGGAATGAACTTGATGGCCCAGTCCCGGGAATTGCTGACGGCCTACATCGCTTTGGAGCTGCTCAGCTTCAGCCTCTATGTGTTGGCGGCCTACGCCAAGGACAGCGCCAAGTCCAATGAGAGCGCCCTGAAGTACATCATCGTCGGCGCGGTGTCTTCGGCCATCCTCCTCTACGGCGTGAGCATGGTCTACAGCACCCTGGGTGTGACCAAGTTTGACGACATCGCCATCGGGTTGGCGGCGGCCACCGATGTTAGCCCGGCGCTCTGGGTCGGCGTGGGCCTGATCCTGGTTGGACTGATGTTCAAGGTCTCCGCGGTGCCCTTCCACATGTGGGCCCCAGACGTCTACGAAGGCGCGCCCTACCCTGTTACGGCGTACCTGGCCATCGGCTCCAAGGCCGCGGCATTCGCCTTGTTATTGCGTTTGGTTGGGGAAGGTTTCGTCCCCGCCGCCGAACGTTGGGAGCAGTGGCAGTTGGTCTTCGCGGCGTTGGCCGCCGTCAGCATGCTGGTGGGAAACCTGGTGGCCCTGGCGCAGAAGAACCTGAAACGGCTGATGGCCTATTCCAGCATCGGGCATGCCGGGTTCATCCTGGCCGGCATCACCGCCCTGTCCACCGACTCGGACCTGGCCTCCAACGGCGTGATGTTCTATCTGGTGGGTTATTCAATAACCAACATGGTGGTCTTCGCGGCCTTGATCTCCTTCTTCAACATGACTGGCAAAGAGTTGATCACAGACCTGGGCGGTCTGGCGGACCACCAGCCTTTCTTGGCTGCGTGTTTGGGAATGGGTCTGTTCTCCTTGGCCGGACTGCCCATATTCGCCGGCTTCACCATGAAGTTCTATCTATTCACCGCCGTGGCGACCGAAGGATTCCTCTGGCTGGCCGCTCTGGCCATCTTCAGCAGTCTGATCTCCCTGTACTACTATCTGAATATCCTGCGCCAGGTCTACATCGAGCCGGCTCCGGCCGGGGAAGGCGGCGGCGATCTGTTGGAAGAATATCCGGCGTTGACCAGGCGTCCGTCCCTACCCATGTTGACGGTGCTGGGCTCCGGCGTGGCGGCCATAATCTGGTTGGGCGTCTATCCCCGGCCATTGATCGAAGCCATCGAGGCCGCCAGCCGTGCCGTCATGTCCTGACCGGCATCGTCAATATTGAATCAGGGAATCAGGCATCGTGACCGGCAGGCGGATGGAAACGGTCTGATATAATCATCCTCCCTTATGGAGTCCAACCGTCAGGCGTAATATCTCCGTATCTAAGGCTAACCAAAGATGATAATCTCAGTGATCGGCAGCAGCAATCCAGCAACTCGGGAGCACGTGGAACTGGCGGAAGAGGTTGGGCGTGAATTGGCCCGACGGGACATCATGGTCGTTTGCGGCGGACTGAGCGGAATCATGGAGGCTGTCTGCCGGGGCGCCAAGGCCGAGGGCGGCACCACCATCGGGATCCTGCCGGGCCGGGCGGCGGCCGAAGCCAATAGCTACGTGGATATCCCCATCGTCACCAGCATGGGCTACTCCCGAAACGTGATCGTGGTCCACACCGGCGAGGCGGTGATCGCCGTGGGAGGGGCTTTTGGGACCCTTTCGGAGATCGGTCATGCCCTGGCCGACGGCATCCCCGTGGTCGGCCTAAAGACCTGGGCTCTGACGACCAACGGCGACGGCATCGACGTCAATGGCTCCATCATCCAAGCCGAAAACCCCGCCGACGCCGTGGACAAGGCCTTGGCGGCGGTCGCGGCCGGCGGCCACCACCGCTGATACCCCCACTATTCATTGCCAAAAAAGGTGTTATGAACAGCGCTAGCAACGGCGTGACCATCACGGAAGTCCGGGGCCGCGAGATTCTGGACTCCCGGGGCAACCCCACGGTAGAGGCCGAAATCGTCCTATCAACGGGCCTGGCTGCTCACGCGGCCGTTCCGTCCGGGGCCAGCACCGGCAGTTACGAGGCCCTGGAGCTCCGGGACAAAGACCCCTCCCGGTACAACGGCAACGGCGTTCTGAAGGCCGTCGCCAACGTGAATAACACCATCGCTCCCTGGCTGATTGGCCGCTCCCCCATGGACCAGGCCGCCATCGACGCCGGGCTGATCGAACTGGACGGCACCGGCGACAAGAGCAACCTGGGCGCCAACGCGGTATTGGCGGTATCCTTGGCGGTGGCAAAGGCCGCCGCCGGTGTGAGCAGCCCCAACGGCTCGCTCTGGCACTATCTGGCCAAGGGCGCTCCGGTTACCCTGCCCGTTCCCATGTTCAATATCCTGAACGGGGGAAAACACGCTTCCAACTCGGCCGACATCCAAGAGTTCATGGTCATGCCGGTGGGGGTGAATAGCTTTTCCGAAGCCCTGCGCGCCGGAGCGGAGATATACCATTCGTTGAAGACCCTTCTGGGCGACGAAGGCCACAACACCAACGTGGGCGATGAGGGCGGATTCGCCCCCAGTCTGCCTTCCAACCGGGACGCTTTGGAGATGGTTCTAAAAGCGGTGGAGAAGGCTGGTTACACCCCCGGCAAGGAAGTGCACATCGCCCTGGATGTGGCCGCCAGTGAACTCTACGATCAGGGGAAAGACCTGTACGTTCTGGAGCGTGAGGGTACCAGCCTAACTTCCGCCGGCCTGGTGAAGCTGTACCAAGAATGGGTCCGTGAATACCCCATAGTGTCCATCGAAGACGGCCTCTCCGAGGACGATTGGGCCGGTTGGACCAGTTTGCACGGTCTTCTTGGGGACAAAACCCAGATTTTGGGGGACGACCTGCTGGTGACCAACATAACGCGCATCAAGAGGAGCATCGACGAGAAGTCCAGTAACGCGGTGCTGTTAAAGCCCAACCAGATCGGCTCCCTCTCCGAGACCCACGCCGCCCTTAAGATGGCCCGGGAAGCCGGTTGGGGCGCGGTCATGAGCCACCGCTCGGGGGAGACCGAAGACACCACGATAGCCGACCTGGCGGTGGCCTGGGACGTGCGCCAGATCAAGACCGGCGCGCCGGCCCGCTCGGAGCGGGTGGCCAAGTACAACCGGCTCCTTCGCATCGAATCCGAGCTTGGAGATAAGGCCCGTTACGCCGGAGAATCGGCCTTCGATTATCTCGGCCGTTCCTAGGCTCGAATTCGAGCCGGGGCCATAGTCACCCCCTCGCATTCCGATGTATGTGCATCAAAAAGCGCCGGATTCTCTTTCCAACCGCCGGTGCAGCAGGTATCATGTACCCGGCAAATTCGGACTATCTGACATAACGTTGCGGTGACCGCCGGTAGCGCGTGGGGCAAAAAGCGCACCGCACCGGGAAAAAATAATTAAGAACCGGGAGGTGGAGCATGGTCACTAGGATCGGGATCAACGGTTTTGGCAGGATCGGGAGGTTGGTGCTGCGGGCCAATGAGGACCGCAACGCGGGGAAGGTTGTGGTGGCTGCCATCAATGACCTGACCGACGCGAAGACCAATGCCCACTTGTTGAAATATGACACCAGCTATGGCCGCTACCCCGGAACGGTGGAGGCCAACAACGGCGACCTGATCGTGGACGGCCGCAGCATCAAGGTTTTCTCGGAGCGTGACCCGGCCCAGATCCCATGGTCAGAGGTGGGCGTGGACCTGGTTATCGAGTCCACCGGCCTCTTCACCGACGCCGACAAAGCCGCCGGCCACCTGAAGGGCGGCGCCAGCAAGGTGATCATCTCAGCGCCGGCCAAGGGCGAGGACCTGACCCTGGTGATGGGCGTGAACGATGAGATGTACGACGCGGACAAGCACAACATCATCTCCAATGCCTCCTGCACCACCAACTGCTTCGCCACCATGGTCAAGGTGCTCCACGACAGCTTCGGTATCGAGCACGGCCTGATGTCGACCATTCATTCCTACACCAACGACCAGGCCATCTTGGACCAGCGTCACGGCGACCTGCGGCGGGCCAGGGCGGCGGCCGAGAACATCATCCCCACCAGCACCGGCGCAGCCCGGGCCGTTGGTTTGGTCCTGCCGGAACTGAACGGCAAGCTGAACGGCGTGGCCTTCAGGGTGCCCACCGCCACCGGCTCCATCACCGATTTCACCGCCGTGGTCTCCAAGGACGTGACAATCGAAGAGATCAACGAAGCCTACATAAAGGCGTCGGAAGGCCGGATGAAGGGTATCTTGGAATACAACGAAGAACCTTTGGTCAGCTCCGACTATAAGGGCAACCCCCATAGCTGCATAATCGACGGACTGTCCACCATGGTCATGGAGAAAAGGATGGTCAAGGTCATGGGCTGGTACGACAACGAGTGGGGCTACTCCTGCCGCACCGCTGATCTGGCGGCGATGATGGCCGAAAAAGGCATCTGAGAATACGGGTCCATCCGTAAGTTCGAACGGGGCTTTTAAGAGTTCCGGCAAACCATGGGAAAGTCCCCCGGCCCCCATTTTCTTGGGGACGGGGGATTTTTTCATAAACGGAGGAGCCGGCGGCCGAAATATAATGTTTACTATCAATATGTCGGCGATGTGTTGGATACCTCCAAGATTTGTCCACGGCGTTAAGGACTGACTTTGGCATTTAGGTCCAATCATATTCTGAGTTTTGGCGGACGCGTTTCCTGGTCGTTCTACTTGTTGCTGGTTATCCTCGTCGTGGCCCTTGGCCTGCGGCTGAACGGCATCAACTGGGACCAGGGCTACGCGTTCCACCCCGATGAGCGGGACATCTACATGCGCGCCGGATGCATGTACGACCTGCTAACCGACGCGCCCAACGCCCAGGACTGCGGCTACCTGAGGGGTGAACCGGACGCCCAGCCGGGACTGCCTGGGATCGGTACGCTGCTGGACGCAGACCGCAGTCCCCTGAATCCCCATTGGTTCCCGCTGGGCAGCATCCTCATCTACGTGATGGTCTTCTTCCGCTCCATAGCGGAATTGTTCACCGACCTGAACTCTCTGGACATGCGCTATTTCGGCCGCCCGCTTTCCGCCCTGGCGGACGTCGGTACCGTGGCCATGGTCTTCGTGTTGGGCCGGAAGCTATATGGCAACGGGGTGGGCCTGTTGGCGGCTGGCTTCACCGCGCTTTCGGTGTTCAACATCCAGAACAGCCACTTCTACCGTCCCGAGACCTTCTCCGTTCTCTTCATCATGGCCAGTTTCTGGGCCATGTGGCGGATGGTGGAACGCAAACAGTTGCGGGACTCGGCGATATTGGGCCTGATTCTAGGTCTGGCCCTCGCGCCCAAGGTGAGCATCCTGCCCATCTTGGCTCCCATGTTCCTGGTGTATTGGTACCGCGTCTTGGACGAGGTGGACGGCGAATGGTCCCAGATTACCCCGGAACTGGTGCAGCGCATCTTCAGCCACGCCGCCCTTGCCGGGGCGGTTGCGGCGGGGGTGTTCTTCATCTCGGCGCCCTACGCCCTATTGGACGTAGGCGCTTTCGTGGGTGACCTGGCCGCGCAGACCCGCATGGCCCGGAACGCCGGACTGTGGCCCTTCACCATCCAGTACATCGACACGCCTGCGTTTATCTATCAGATACAGCAGTCGTCGGTGTGGGGCCTGGGCATTCCATTGGGCGTGGTTGCCTGGGTATCCATCCCCTTCACCGCGGTGGTGGCGGCGGTCAGCAAGGGGACCCGGCGGGCGGACCTGTTCTTGCTTGCCTGGGTTGTGCCGGGATTCATCTTCTTGGAGAGTTTCGAGGTCCATTTCCTGCGGTACGTTTTTCCGCTCATGCCGGTGATGATCATCATGGGCTCCAGGATGCTGCTCTGGATGGTGTCCGCCTACCGGCCGCCGCCGGTTCACTTGGTATGGCGTGAGGCCGGCCCGGCCCGTTTCCTGCCTGGCATCGCGATAGCCGTGGTGGTCTTGGTGGTGGCCGCCACCGGCTTCTACGCTCTGGCTTTCCAGCGGGTCTACGAAGAGGACCATCCGGCGGTTACGGCATCGGAGTGGATCAACGCCAACGTGCCTCAGGGCACGGCCATCGTAAGCGACAACCACTGGGACGAATTCGTGCCCAACCTGTATTCCTACAACGTCTGGCAGTTCCCGGTCTATGACCCCGATACCTTGGAGAAGATGAACACCCTGGCCGGGAAACTCGCGTCGTCGGAGTACGTGGTCTTTTACAGCAGCCGCCCCTACGCCAGCGCCGCCCGGGCCCCGGACCGGTTCCCGTTCAGCAACCGGTATTACCAAAGCCTGTTCGACGGCAGTCTGGGCTACCGGTTGGAGCGGTCGTTCACCAACTATCCAAAACTGTTCGGCGTGTCATTCCGCGACGACGCCATCGGGCGGGCCGGTCTGGAACAGCCGGAGCCGTTGAACCCAGAAGAGAGCTCGGCCATCACCCTGAACTTGGGCTATGCCGATGACAACGTTGTTGGCTATGACCACCCTCGGGTGCTGCTATTTAAGAACTCGGCCCACCTGAGCGAGGCCGTCATTCGAGTCCAGCTAAAGATCATCCCCCAGGCGGCTGATGACCGTCCGGTGGGCGGACTGATGTTGTCCGCGGACGACCTGATTTCACAACAGGAAGGGGGGACGTTCTCAGACATCGTGGACCGGGACAGTTGGACCAACAAACTGCCGGTCCTCGCTTGGTTGCTGGTCGTGGAGATCATTTACCTGGCGGCGTTGCCATTGACCATGTTCATCTTCCGGCCGCTTCCCGACCGTGGGATCATCTTGGCCCGAATCTTCGGGTTGTTGGCGGTCAGCTATGTCGCCTGGATCTCCGTGTCATTGGGGTGGATGGAATTCTCCCGGACGGCGGTCTACCTCGGCCTGGCGGTGGTGGCCGGGCTGTCGCTGGCCGCCCTGGCGCTCAAATGGGAAGAGATAACCGGGTTTCTCAAGGAGCATTGGCGGCTGCTGCTCTTCGGGGAAGCGCTTTTCTTGGCCGCGTTCCTGGCTTTTGTCCTGCTGCGCCATGCCAACCCAGACCTGTGGCACCCGTTCCGGGGCGGCGAAAAGCCCATGGAACTGGCCTATCTCACGGCGGTGGTCCGGTCGACAACCCTGCCGCCATACGACCCCTGGTTCGCCGGCGGTTATCTGAACTACTACTACTGGGGATATTTCGTGGTCTCCAGCATCATTCGGGTCACCAGCATCCTGCCGACAACCGCCTTCAACCTTGCCGTGCCCTTGTTCTTCGCCCTCACCGTCACCGGGGCGTACACGTTGGTTTATAACCTGACCGAGGGAGTGCGGCAACGCCGGGCCTCCGGCCACCTAGTCTCGCTGCCCGGACTGGGCGTTCTGCCGCTGCTGTCCTCCGGGGAAGACCGTGCTCCATGGAGGCAGTGGGCCTGGAGCCCCGTGGGCGCGGGGCTCACCGCCGGGCTTTTCACAGCGGTGGTTGGCAACCTGGACGGCATGGTGCAGATGGTCCAAAACTCCTGGAACAGAGTCGTGGACGGTGTGCCGTTCGCGGCCTTCGATTTCTGGCGCAGCAGCCGTATGTTGCCCAATCTGGATAATTTCGACCCCAACCCCCTGGCGTTCTGGGTGCCGGCGAAGCTGGCGGAATATTCGGACGTGTCATTCCATATCACCGAATTCCCCTTCTTCACCTTCTTGTTCGCCGATCTACACGCTCACATGATGGTTATACCCTTCACGTTGCTGGTGATCGGGCTTGGATTAAACCTGGTTGTGGGCTTGAAGGACGGCGGTTGGCTGTGGACCATCGTGTCGGCGATGGCCTTGGCCCTGGGTCTGGGGGCGCTGTGGGTGGTGAATAGCTGGGACTTTCCGACCTACCTCATTCTCACCGTTGGCCTGCTGTCGTTGGCGGTTTACTTCACCGACGGCACCCGCACGGAGAAACTGGCCCTGCTGACGGTGTTGGTGGTGGGAGTTGGGGCTTTGAGCATATTGGCGTTCCTGCCTTTCCATCTGAACTACGAGACGTTCAATAGCGGCCTGGACGTATCCAAGTGGCGCACCCCGGTGGACCGGTTCCTGGGCATCCACGGACTCTTCTTATTCGTCATCGCATCTTTCCTGCTCTATCAAGCCCGTGGCACGTTTAAGGAACTGGTTTGGGGTCTCAGAGATAATGGACCCGAGAGCACGGTGCCGGGAATCACCTGGCTAAGGGTGTGCGTGGCCGGGGGAATATTGGCCGCGGCCTTCTTTGGGGCCGCCGGTTTCTGGAACGTGGCTTTGCTGCTTGTCTTCTTGACGCTGGCGGGGATGGTTGCCTGGAGGATCTTCGCCTCCCAAGACGAGGACCGCCCCTTTGAGATAGTTCCTTTGGTCTTGTTGGGCCTGGCCCTCCTCATCGGCATCGGAGTTGACCTGGTCCGGGTCGAAGGCGACATCGGCCGGATGAACACCTTCTTCAAGTACTATTTGGAGATCTGGGTGCTGCTCAGTATCGTTTCGGCATATATGCTGTGGCACCTGGGTTCGTCTGGTTTCCTACGGCCAAGTATCGGTTGGCGGTCGGGCGCCTGGTTGGTTGTGCTGGTGGTCCTCATCGGTTCCAGCTTGATCTATACGGCTTTAGGCAGCCGGGCCCGGATCTCCGACCGGTTTACCGACGGTCCATCGACACTGGACGGCGCGGCGTACATGTCCGAGGCTTTGCACCAAGAACAGGAACAGCCCCTGGAGTTGAAATGGGACCAAGAGGCCATCCGATGGATACAGGATAACGTGGAAGGCTCTCCAGTCATCTTGGAAGCCCATCTGGTCCAATACCGTTGGGGAGCCCGGTTCGCGAATTACACCGGGCTGCCCACGGTCATCGGCTGGCCGTGGCATCAGATCCAGCAGCGCGCGGCCTATTCCTACGCCATTCAGGACAGAGCGGAGGATGTTAAGGAGATGTACGAAACCACCGATGAGGAACGGGCCCTGGAGCTGCTGCGCAAATACCGGGTGAAATACGTCGTGGTGGGTGACTTGGAGCGGATCGTCTATGGCGGTGAGGGCCTTGGGAAATTTGAGAACCTGGCCCGGAAAGTGTTCGAGAACCAGGGGACCGCCATCTATGAAGGCCGGTGGAACTGAGCCCGGTGTGACTGGTGAAAAGCGGTGTTCCGGGGAGGATTTAGGGGCTTGTCAAGGGTTCCGGCACGCGGATTTACACGGTGATCGCGTCTGATTTGACATAAGGGTAAAATTTGGTTAAAGTATAAAAACATTTTCAAAAAGCTTTTAAACAAAGTTTTAGCGAAAAGGGAACATCTGAAGTTGATGGGCGCGGATATCGCGCTGATCTGCCAAGGGGGCATCTGCTTAGAAAGTAGAAGCCATTAAATAAGACGGGTGCACGGGCCTCGTGCCTCAAATGTCAGGACCGCCGTGGAGGGCGATTGCCGGGTGGACTGACAGTACAGGGCCTGTCCCGGTCGGCCCTTCTCCAATCGGTTACCAGCTAAGAAGTGATGTGTGTGGTGTTTGGGTTTCTTAGCAATGCCGCTGGAGGAGGGCCGGCGTTTTTCCGGCAATCTCTCTTACGACCGGCTTACGTCTATGGGTTCCAACGAGGGTAGGACCCCAATACCCGCAGCATACTGATGGGTTGAGACAGGGCTGCCAGCGCTTCTTTCATGGGAGATTCTTCCCGGTGTCCGGCGCAATCCATGAGGAAGATGTACTGGCCCAGCAACTGTTTGGTGGGCCGGGATTCGATCTTGTAAAGATTGATGTCGCGTTGGGCGAATTCGGCCAGCGCCCGAAACAGCAACCCCGGCTCATCGTCCTCGAATGTAAAGGCCACGGAAGTTTTGTCCCGTCCCGTGGGAGGATGGTCGGCGAGAGACAAGACCGCGAACCGGGTCACGTTGGCCGCCGCATCCTGGATCCCCTGGTCCAAGATTTCCACGTCGTTAAGTTCCGATGCCCGGCGTGGCGCTATCGCCGCCGCCGGCACGGGGCTGGTCAATGCATCGGCTACCGCCAACACCGTGCTGAGAGAGGCCATCTGTTCGGCCTGTGGATAGTTCTTCTCGAGATATCGCCGGCACTGGGCCAATGCCTGTGGATGAGAGTAAATAACCTTGATCTCAGCCGGAACGATACCGGGTTTAGCCATCAGGAAATGATCGATGGAAACCACCACCTCGCCCTTGATGAACAAACTTGGCTGGCTGATCAGCAGGTCGAGGGTAAAATTCACCGAGCCTTCCAGGCTGTTTTCGATGGGGACAACGCCCTCTTCCAATTCCCCCGCCGCGACTGCTTCTCCCACCGCGGTGATGGTCGGGTAGGGGCGGAGTTCAGCCGAGGAGTCGTAGAGGATGCTAGCTTCTTCTGTGTAGGTGCCCGACGGGCCCAGGAATCCCAAGGTTCGGGCCATGGTTACACCCCGGTGAGGATGTCGTAGAGGATCTGCTCGTCTCCCGTGGGAGTGACGGCCACCAGCTCATCTTCAGGTTCCACAACCGACCGGCCGGTGGGCAGCATCGCGCCACTCTTCTTGACCATGAGCGATATGAAGCTGTTTGGCGGAAGCTCGATCTCGCTCAGGCGTTTACCGATGATGTTGGAATCCGCCGGTATGGAAACACTGACCAATTCCATTCCTGGGACCCGCAGGTTCATCAGGTGGATCAGAGGCCTTCCGGGAACGCCTTCCTCCAGGCTGGCCAGCACCAAGTGGGTGGAGTTCACCACCACGTCGACGCCGATCTCGTGGAAGATGGGCTCGTTCTTGGGGTCCTTGATGAGGGCCATGGTCCGGGGTACCTGAAAGATGTGCTTGGTCATCTGCGAGATCACCAGGTTGGTGGCGTCGGCCCCCGTCAGACTCACGACGACATCGGCCCGGGTTATGCCGGCACGTTTCAGGGTGGTCTCGTCGGTGCCGTCTCCCAGCAGGGCCACGCTGCCCAATTCCTCGTTGAGGAGATGGAAACGCTCGGGGTTTTTCTCGATGACCACCACCTCATGCCCTGCGGCGATCAGCGCCTTGGACAGGTGGTAGCCGGACTCGCTGCATCCAACGATTACTACGTACATCAGGCGATCACTACGTACATCTGGCCCTTCGGACTATCCCTGTATGGCCTGGCGGACATCCTGTAGCAGGCCGAATGAATAGCCTACCACGTCCAGACCGAGGGCTGCATACATGACCTGCAGTTGGGGGCTCCCCAGATGGCAAACCACCTTGGGGACGTTGAATATATGCTTGGCGATCTGGGCGACCAGGATATTTTGATGATCGTCGGAGGACATCGCCAGGAAAACGTCGGCATGGTCGATGCCGCCCTCCTGCAGATAGTCCTGCATCATGGGTTCCGCGGTGAGAACGACTCGAACGCCGGGGTGGGTGACCACGCTTTCGAGACAGTCCCGCTCGCCGCCCAGCACCGTTATTTCGGCTCCGTCCCCGGCGAGGTCGGCCACCAGACTGGCGCTTAGCCGGTTACAGCCGTATATCAACACCCGCATGGTCTAGTCTCTGGGGAAGATGGGAGTTGGGGCCTGCTCCCGCCAGAACATCACCTGGCACATGGCGTTGTTGAAGATGTAAGACGCCGTGGTGCCCAGCGTGCAGGTACCGAACCGGCGATTGTAGGGAACCCCCACGATCAGCAGGTCCATGAACCGGTCTTCAGATTCCAGCACCACCGCGGGGCCGGCTTGTCTGGCCCGCAAGAACCGGGCTTGGAGGCCTTTGTATTTCTCTTCGGAGGCGATCGCCTCGATCCGGGCCAGGATCTCCTCGCCCTTGTTGATATCCGAGGAGATCTCAGATTCCAATGACAGTTCCAGCGGTACCTCTATCACGTAGACCGCGTGGAGTTCCGTCTTGGATTCCCGCGCCATCTGGCACGCCCACCGGAATGTGCGTTCACTGTAGGGTTTGCCGTTAACCGGCACCAGGAGCCGTTTTGCGTCCAACCGCATAGCCAAGCACCGTCCTGAATTGGTGACCTAGGCTCAACCACGGGGGGTCAATCCATACCGTGGTTCATAATCAATGCCAGATTATACGAGCAGCGTCATCCCAATACAATAAGATTTTTGTGAATCTAAGACGGCGTCCGAAACGGGCATTCCAAAGCCTGCTCTCCGGCCGTGGGTTGTGGTCTGAAAGTGGTCCTTCCAGACGAATTCCAGCGGGGTGAATTCCAGTTTGGGCAAAGTGATCGATTGGGTCAAGCCGTTGGCGCAAGACGATACATGAAGATTCAGGCACGGCAAATCCTAGCGTGGTCACACCTAAACGGTATTGGAATCAGGCGCCGTTACGGTGGGTGTGATGTGCGGAAGAGACCGGTTCTAGATGTCGGGCTATCTCCGAGATCTTGCCCAGATGTTCGTTCGTGGCCGCCACGATCAACACGTCGCCGGCCTTGATCTCTTCGTCTTTGGCCGGGTGAAGGAAAGAGGTCCGGCCCCGGCGTATGGCCAGGACCGATATTCCGTGACGGTCTGCCGAGCCAGCCAGTCCCGCTTCTTCCAGGGTATGGCCTACCATCTCTTCGGGAGGCCGCAATTTGCTGATGCCGAAGTCGGGCACGATGGGCATGTAATCGATGACCCCGGTGTCGAATCCCACGTGGGCGGTGCGCCGGGCGCTTTCGGCTTCCGGATAGACCACCCGGTCAACGCCGATGCGCTCCAGTGTGGCGCCGTGCAACTCGTTGGCCGCGCGGCCGATGATGTAGGGCACTCCCAGGCTCTTGAGCAGCACGGAGACCAGGATGCTGGACTGGATGTTCTCGCTGCCCAAGGCCACGATGCACACATCGTATTCGGCCACGTCCAACTCTTTCAATATCGACTCGTTGGTGGCGTCGGCGCGGACCGCGTAGGTAGCCCGGTCCATCTGTTCTTGGACCTTGGCCTCATCAACGTCGATGGCCAAGACATCGTGACCGCTCTGAAAGAGTTCCTGAGCTAGTGTCGATCCGAACCTTCCGAGGCCGATTACACAGACTTGTTTTTTCACGGCGTTAATCCTCTACTAAGCCCATCAGCCTATTTTAACGCTTTCTTGGGCAAAACGGTACACCTCGGTATCGTCTTCTGGGGCCAAGGCGAGGGCCAACGCGACCGGACCCAGCCGGCCAACATACATCAGCACCATGAATATGATCTTCGAGGCGAGTCCCATGTCTGGGATTATCCCGGTGGAAGCGCCGGTGGTGCCAAACGCGGATACCGTATCGAAGATGATGTCGAGGAATGGGATATCCGGTTCCAGGGTGGTCAACACAGTCGCCGAGACCACGATAAATGCCAATGCGAGGACGGCGACGGTGAGGGCGCGGTGCAATTGGGACTGGTGAATCTCCCGGCCAAAGGCCTCGGCATGGGGGCGGCCCCGCAGGGAGGAGACGACAGCCGCCATCAAAACCGCGAACGTGGCCACCTTGATGCCGCCGGCCACCGAACCGGCCGCGCCGCCGATGAACATCAGTCCAGAGAAAGTCGACTTGGTGACATCCTTGACCTCGCCGAAGTCCATGATCGTGAAGCCCGCCGTGCGGCCGCTGACCGAACTGAAGACGGCGCCCATGATCTTATCCACCCAACTGAAACTAGCCATGGTTTCGGCGTTGGCGAATTCGGCCAGATACAGGACCCCCGCGCCCAACACCCACAGTAGGATGCTGGTGACAAGGACCAGTTTGGTCTCCAAAGAGAACCGGGAGATCCGTCGTTTTCGGAAAACGTCTACCACCAAGACCCAGCCCAGACCTCCCAGGACCATCAGGATGGTCATGGTTATCAGTAAAACTGGGTCGGATACGAAACGGGCGACGCTGCTCCCACCAGGCACCTCCGGAAGTATGTTAAAGCCGGCGTTGTTGAAAGAAGAAACCGAGAGAAATATCGAGTGCCAGAGAGACTGCGGGGCGCCCATGCCGTCGATGCCGTTGATCTGCCAGAAGATCATTGCGGCGCCCGCCGCGTAGAGTAAGAACACCATCCCGATCACGGCCCGGCCCAATTGCCGCAATCCCTGCATGCGGTTCACGCCAACGGTGTCGCGCATCAGCGCACGGGTCAAGATACGTTCTTGAAGGGTCGATCTTTGTCCTATCAGCAAAAGAATGAAAGTGCTGATGACCATGAATCCCAGCCCGCCAACCAACATCAATACGAAAATGACCGCCTGGCCGAATGCGGACCAATATGTGCTGGTATCGACCACGGTGTGGCCGGTCACCGTCACCGCGGAGACCGAGGTGAAAAATGCAGTCTCCATGGCGGTAAACCCGGAGCCGTTCTGCGCTATAGGCAGGGTTAAGAGGCTTCCTCCCGCCAAGATCAGCAGAGCAAAAGCTGAGAGAAGGATGGTGGTGGTGCCGAATAGCGGCCGGTTTGCCCTGGGCGGCTCTACATCGGCCACCGTGGGCGACAGCTCCCTCCGTCTGCGGAGCCGGATTATGTTGTCGCTCGGCCTGCGCCTAAATGCCATGTTCAGCGCCTAGCAACAAAAACGGCAACCGACCGCCGCTGAATATCTGGACAGCAGATGGGAAACGGCAATATGAAATGGCCATAGGCATCCAACAAAGGAGGGAAATCTGTGAGAAGACGTGTGGGCAGACGTGAGGAAAGGGCCTCTGATGGAAGCGCCAAAACGCCTGAAACCGAATTTTCAAGAAGAAGATATGAGGCAGATAGAATTTTAGAATTTGCCCTTTCTTGTGTCAATGAACCCGGTGGGCCGTTTCCGCTGAAAACACCATACCCGCGCTGTCTGATTTCGAGACTGAAACAGCTTGTATGCTAATATGATTGGCACGAGCAACGTTGGCCCCAGAGGGTGAAATTGCGGCGCCCAGAACTTGAGGCGCCTCGCATTAAGGTGACTATAGATGACCAGCAGCCCCCGGCAGGTCGAACTGGCTTTTGACCCCGCAGCGATAGACCGCAAATGGCAGGCACGTTGGGAGCAGGACGGCCTGCATAAAGTCTCCGACGACGACCCCCGCCCAAAATGGTACGAAATGACCATGTACCCGTACCCTTCGGGCGACCTGCACATCGGTCACTGGTACGCCATGGCCCCGGCCGACAGCCACGCCCGCTTCCGTAGGATGCAAGGCTACAACGTACTCCATCCCATCGGGTTCGACGCCTTTGGGCTGCCCGCCGAGAACGCCGCCATCAGCCGTGGCATCCATCCCTACGAATGGACCATCAGCAACATCGATAATATGCGCCGGCAGCTACGGTCTCTGGGGGCCAGTTACGATTGGGACCGGGAGGTGATCACCTGCCTGCCCGAGTATTACCGGTGGAACCAATGGTTCTTCCTAAAATTCTTCGAAAAGGGCCTGGCCTACCGGGCCAAAGCGCCCGTCGTCTGGTGTCCGTCCTGTCAAACGGTGCTGGCCAATGAGCAGGTTTTGAACGGTACTTGCGAGCGCTGCGGCACGGAGATCACCCGCCGCGACCTGGAGCAGTGGTTCTTCAAGATCACCGAGTACGCCGACCGGCTCCTGGATTTCACCGGCCTTGAAGATTGGCCGGACAAGATTCTGACCATGCAGCAGAACTGGATCGGCCGCAGCGAGGGCGTGGAGATATCCTTTGACATCTCCGCGGTCAGAGATAGCGACGGCGCTGCTTTGGAAGAGACGGAGATACGCACCTTCACCACTCGAATCGACACCATCTTCGGCGTGACATTCATCGTGTTGGCCCCTGAGCATGACTTGGTCCCCAAGCTGACGTCCGCCAAGAACCGGCAGGCTGTGGATGACTACATCGCCAAGGCCCGCCAGACCTCCGAGATCGACCGACTCTCCAGCGACAAAGAGAAGACCGGGGTGTTCACCGGGAGTTACGCGGTGAACCGTCTGAACGGAGAGCGGGTCCCCATATATATCGGGGACTACGTGCTTACGACCTACGGCACCGGCGCGGTGATGGGCGTGCCGGCCCACGACGCCCGGGACTTCATCTTCGCCCGGAAATACAAGCTGCCCATCCGCATCGTGATCGCGCCCATCGAATGGGACGGCAAGGAGCTTGGCGAAGCCTACTTGGGCGACGGCTTCATGACCAACTCCGGCGCCTACGATGGAATGACCAACGATGAGGGCAAGACAGCGATCGCCATTGACCTGGAGAAGAAAGGCTGGGGCAGCCGGACCGTCTCGTTCCGCATGCGTGACTGGCTGATCTCAAGACAAAGGTATTGGGGCACACCGATCCCCATGGTCTACTGCGATACCTGCGGGGTGGTGCCGGTGCCCGAAGCAGACCTGCCGGTGCTTCTGCCCCAGGACGCTGATTTCAAGCCCACCGGCGAGTCGCCCTTGGCGGCCAACCATGATTTCGTCCACACCAAGTGTCCTAAGTGCGGCGAGGACGCCCGCCGTGAGACCGACACCATGGACACCTTCATGGACTCGTCCTGGTACATGATGCGCTACTTGGACCCCCACAACGAGGACGAACCGGCCGGTCCAAAAGTGCTCAAACAGTGGATGACGGTGGACCAGTACACGGGCGGGGCCGAGCACGCGGTGATGCACCTGCTCTACTCCCGTTTCTTCACCAAGGGCATGCACGACATGGGCCTGGTGGATTATGACGAGCCCTTTTTGAGGCTGTTCAACCAGGGCGTGATCCTGGGCGCAGACCATGAAAAGATGAGCAAGAGCCGGGGAAACGTGGTCAACCCCGACGATTTCGTCAGCAAACTTGGGGCCGACGCGGTGCGCTGTTTCCTGATGTTCATCGGGCCGTGGGACCAGGGTGGCCCCTGGAGCGACGTGGGCATAAATGGCACCGCCCGCTGGCTGAACCGGGTCTGGGATATCGCGGCGCGGGACGCGGATAAATTAGGCGATACTTCGGTGAATGCGGACGTGGTGCGGGACACCAACCGCCTGCTGCACCAGACCATTCGCAAGTGTCACAACGACCTGGACCGGTTCAAGTTCAACACCGCCATCGCTTGCCTCATGGAATTCACCAACCATCTGAACCGGGTCTGGGCCGACGCCAGCATCGACGCCGAGACCTGGCGGGAGTGCACGTCAAAATTACTGCTCCTGCTGGCTCCCATGGCCCCCCATATGACCGAGGAACTGTGGGAGATGAACGGCCACCCCTACAGCATCCACCAACAGGACTTTCCCACTTGGGACGATGACCTGGCGGCCGAAGACGTCATCACCTTGATCGTGCAGGTCAATGGCAAGGTGCGGGACAAGATCGAAGTTTCCGTGAATATCGAAGAGAAGGAAGCGCAGGCGTTGGCCCTGGCCAGCCCGCGGGTCCAACCCTACGTTCAAGGCAAGTCGGTGGCCAAAACCGTCTACGTTCCAGGCCGGCTGGTCAATGTGGTGGTCGAGTAACCAACCCGCATTTGGTCCCGCGCCCAGCGTTTTCTGAACCCAGACTTTAGCATAGCCAGGCCTTGGTCCTAGACCGGCCGGTGCGGTTGTTAACCCGGATTCACTATGAATATAGAAGACATCTATCGCCAGTTCACCAGTGGCGCCGGCAGCGGGGCCGTCAGGGCGGGCTGGGTCGAGCGCTACCTCGAATCGCCCATCGCCTTCTGGTGCGGTCTGCACGCTCCGGCCGGCGCCAAAGACCCGATGAACGACTTCCAACAGCACATCTTTGACATTGGCAACACGCATCAGGACCGGGTCAACGAGCGGCTCTATCCTGGCGGTATTCAAAAGGTCTTCACCACCGAGGAAGAGGGCTTTCGCCGGTCTTTGGAAATCATGTCGGAGGGCGGGGTGTTCATCAAGAACATGCCCCTGGTCTGCTGGCCTCAGGGCCTCACCGGACGCCCAGATGTACTGGAACGGGTGGACGGTGTTCCGTCCGTTTTCGGCGATTTCAGTTACCGGGTGATTGAGATCAAGTCGGCCCGCAGGCTGCGGGAGTCCCAGATATTGCAGGGAGCGCTATATAACCGGGTGCTGGGGCTCGTCCAGGGCTACGAACCCCCCGTGTTCCAGATGGTCAACGGCGACTTTGACGTTATCCCGGTGACCATGGCCGAGGTTGACCAGCGGCTGGACCAGGTGCTGGAAGAGGTCAGAGAGATAATGGCAGGGAAACCGGTCGATTTCTGTTACGGCGTCGCCCGATGGCCTTGGACGTCCTACGTGGACGCCCAGGCGGTCGCGGCCAACGACGTCTCCCTGATCACCGGAGTCGGTGCGTCGGTCCGCACCAACCTGGTGGCAGCCGGCTACGCGACCTTGGAGAGCATCGCCACTGCCAATGAGACCGAGCTGGTCAGCGTTAAACGGATCGGAGCGGCTTCGGCCAAGAAGATGGTGGTGTCGGCCCAGGCGATACAGGGGAATAAACCGCAGCCGCGAGGAGACCTTGGAGAATTGCGCCGGGGCAAGACCGAGGTCTTCTTCGACTTTGAGGGTGCCCAGGACACCGGCGCTCAGGGCCGCGGCCCGGGCGATGAAGACGGCAACGGGCTGGAGATGGTCAATTACCTCATCGGCGCGGTCTACCGGACGGCCGGAGCAAAAGCTGAATACAAGGCATTCTTCGCCGATAGTTTCGACGAAGAAGATGGCAACCTGATCGATTTTCTGGAGTGGGCCGATTCCTTGGAAGACCCGGTTTTCTACCACTGGCACCACTACGAGCGCACCCATCTCACGAAAATGGTCGAGAGGTACGGTGTCGACCCGCGGTTGGCGGCGGCGGTGTTGGACCGCATGGAAGACCTGTCGCCCTGGACCACCAAGGGATTCGCCTTTCCGGCTTATGGGGAGGGGCTCAAGGCCATCGCCAAGAGCCTGGATTTCAAGTGGCGCCAGGACGATGTGACCGGTGTTGGGTCCATGGACCTTTATATGAAATACGTCGAATCCGGGAGTACAGACCGGACTTCCAAAGACAAGATCCTCGTCTACAACGAGGACGATTGTTTTGCTACCATGCATATCTACGATTGGGTCATGGCCCAAGAACGATGATCCGGTCGATCAATCCGAGATTCACTGCGGCAGCGCAGTTTAGAGTAACGATCTAATGACAACCAGCGGCGGAAATAACCGGCCGGGAAGCCTCTTCGGCATCGGAGTTGGCCCGGGCGACCCGGAGCTTTTGACCATCAAGGCCCAGCGGAAGCTGCAGAGCGTACCCGTGATCTGCTTCACCCAATTGGACGACGGCAAAGAGAGCTACGCGCTCAGCGTGGTGCGGGGCATCCTTGAGGCGGCGAATCCGGAATTTTTGGCCATTACGATCCCCTCCGACGACGACACGCCGGTCAGCCCGCAGACCTGGGCCGATGCGGCCAAAGAGATCGCGGGCCATCTGGGTCAGGGACGAGACGTTGCCTTCATCACCGAAGGCGACCCCATGCTCTACAGCGAGTTCTTTCAGGTTTTGGAGAGCGTGAAGTCGGTTGTTCCCGATCTGGATGTTGAGGTCATCCCCGGCGTTTCGTCCGTGATGGCGGCGGCGGCCAGTTCCGGAACGCCTCTGGTCACCCACGGGCAGCGGCTGACGATCCTGCCCAGTGTCTACGGTATCGACGACCTCATGGAGGCGATCGCCAATTCGGACACCACGGTGCTGATGGAGGTGGACCGGGACCTGCTGCAGGCCCTGGCCAGCCGGGAAAAACTCGGTCTCACCGGCAAGGCCACCTACGTGCGCCAGGCCACCACCGCCAGGGAAAACGTGGTGGAAGATATCTCGAAGCTGGAAACCGAGGACCTGGACTACTTCTCCCTGCTGATCATCAGGCGGTAACCGCCCCGTTAGATCTCCAGCACCAGCTTGATCAGCCCGTCCTCCCTGTTGGCGTAAAGCTCGTACCCCTTGGGGGCTTCGTCGAAACCGAAGCGGTGGGTGATCAGCCATGACAGGTCGGTCTCGCCCCTGGCCCGCAGGTCCACCGCCTGCTGGATGGGCCTGGCCGGGGCCTCACAGGTGGCGCTGACCGTGCCGACCATGTTCAATTGCTTGGAGATGGCCCCCATGTAGTCAAAGGTGACTTCCTTTTCCTCTGGTATGCCGAAGAGCACCAGCGTGCCATACATCCTCGCCATGGCCACGCACTGGTCCAAGGCGCCGGCGTCGCCGCTGGCTTCCACCACCATGTCGGCTCCCTGGTTGCCGAACACTTCCCGCACAACCTTCTCCGGCGCGACCCTGCTGGAATTTACGGCCAGGTCCGCGCCCAGTTTCCGGGCCATCGCCAACCGGCTCTCATGGGGGTCGATGGCGATCACCTTTCGCGCGCCCATCTGCTTCAGAGTCATGGTGAAAAGCAGCCCGATGCACCCCTGTCCCAGGACCGCCACATTCTTTCCGGCGATGGGCCCAACCCGCTCCAGGGCGTACAAAACGGTGCCCAGGGGTTGGCACATCAGCCATTCGCCCATGTCGCCGTCGTCCGGCAGGGTCACCAGGGTGTCCGGCTGGGCCACCACGTATTCGGCGCCGCCGTTCAGGTTCAGGGCGGGCAGGTAGATCACCCGGCGTCCTTCGGGCCATTCTTCAGACCGGGACCGCACGATGGTCCCGGCGCACTCGTGGCACGGAGTCCCCGGACCCAGCGGATAGTCCTCTTCCGGCTGTGGGTGACGGTAGGCCATCATGTCCGTGCCGCAGACCGACAGGGCTTCCAACCTGACCAGGACTTCGCCGTCGGCTGGCTCCGGGACCGGCACGTCGGTCAACTCAAGCCTACGGGGGCCGGTTACCTGGATCGCTTTCATGGAAATATCTCTTGAGGGCACGGACGGCGGATTTCGGCCAGCTTAGCACACCCACCACAAACCGGCTGGGCGTCGCACCCGTATGCTAAACTGATGCCCAATCCGGCACGCCTAGAGGAGACGAGATGGCCACATCGGTGCAACCCAAGGACAAGACAGTAAACGTCAACGGGATCAATCTGCACTATCTGGACTGGGGCGCCGAAGGCAAACCCAAGGTCCTGCTGCTCCACGGACTGCGGGGACACAGCCACTCGTGGGACGACGTTTCCGCTGAATTCTGTCAGGACTACCATGTGTTCGCCCTGGACCAACGGGGCAGGGGAGAGAGCGACTGGGCGCCAGGTGGAGATTATTCCAGCCAGTCCTTCGTCGCCGACCTGGAGGGCTTCTGCCAGGCTGTTGGGCTGGACTCGTTCATATTGGTAGGCCACTCCATGGGCGGCCGCAACAGCATGGCCTTCGCCGGCCGCAACGCCGAAAAGCTGCAAAAGATGGTCATCGTGGACATCGGTCCCGACCTCGACCCCAAAGGCTCCGCAAGAATAACCCAGGAGATAAAGGACGTGCCTGAGGAGTTCGACTCCTTTCAGGATGTGGTTGCCTACCAGAGCAATCTGAACCGGTTCTGCTCCGAGCCGGTGCTCCGCCGCCGCCTGACCTACGCGACCAAGGAACTGGCCAACGGAAAGTTCGGCTGGCGCTACGACCTTCAAATAAGAGAACAACGCCGGAACAACACCGGGTCGAAGCAGCCGGACCTCTGGCTAGACCTGCCCAAGATCAAATGCCCGGTCCTGATCGTCAGGGGCTCTGAGACCGACACCCTGGGTTTGGAGACCGCCGAGAAGATGGTCCAGGTCCTGCCCGACGGCCGGTTGGTCCACGTTGACCGGGCCGCCCACATGGTCTTCGAGGACAACCCTGCGGGATTCATCCGGGCCCTGCACGATTTCCTGGACTAGATATGCCGGAAGACCAAGAAAGATCGGTGGACGACCTGATGAGCATCCGGGAAGTTGAGAGTATCGACCTCCCAGATGGTGACATCGGAGAAGGCCTCAAGTTCAAGACCAACCGGGGGGACTTCGACGTCATCCTCCACCAAGCGACCGGCGCCGAACAAGCCGTGATCTGGGTCTGCGGCGCCCGCGGCGGCTTCGGCGGTCCCGGCCCCGGCACCTACGCCCGGATGTCCCAACGGTTCGCCGAAGACGGAATCACCTCTCTGCGAATGGACTACCGCTCCCCCGGGGATGTCTTTGAGTGCACTCTGGACCTGCTGGCCGGCGTATCCTACCTGAAAGGCGCCGGGCACCAGCCGGTGGTGGTGGTTGGCCATTCCTTTGGGGGAGCCGTGGTCATTGCCGCCGGGGCCAACAGCTCCCACATAAAAGGCGTGGTCGCCCTGTCTCCCCAGACCTACGGCGCCGGTATGGCCGGGCAGGTGGCCCCCCGCAAGCTGCTGGTGGTCCACGGCAAGGCCGACACCCGCCTGGCGTTCAGTTGCGGCCAGCAGATATACAACATGGCCAAGGAGCCCAAGGAACTGGTGCTTTACGAAGGCGCGGAACACCGCCTGGAAGAGTGCCGCGACGAGTTGGAAGACCTGCTGGGCCGGTGGATCCCGGAGACGCTGGCGTCAGAGATCGGGCCGGTCTAGGCATCCGCCTAGCCGCGGCAGGCAAGTGACCACACCTACCGCCACGACCGAACGCACTCGTCGTGACTAGATATTGACTCGTATCGCTCAGATGTTGGTTTTCCGGCGGTGGATGCCGGTTGCGCCGCTGGGGCGGTTTCCGCGTTCCGTTTCGATCTGGGGCGTGCCGTCGGCCTCGGCACACCGTACCTCGAAAGTGTGCTTTCCTTCGGCAAACGGCCAATCGTAGCGCCAGATCACCCAGGTGGTTTCTGATAGAGGAGCCCTCAATTGCGCTTCCCGCCACTCACCACCATCCACCCTAACCTCAACTTTCGAGATACCCCGGTCGCCGGCGAACGCCATGCCCCCAATGGGGACCAACTTCTGGCCATCGGCCTCAATAACGGCTTTTACCGCTACGGTATCGATCACAGAAACCGCCTGGACTTGTGCCACCTCATCCCAACTCCGCTCCACCCAATATCCTGGCCGGTATTCGTCGGTGACCTCGATACCGGTTATCCACTTGGGTTGCTTCATGCCATAACGGTCGGGCAGCCATATCCGCAAGGGAAAGCCGTGATCGAAGGGAATGGGATGACCGTCCCACGCGTAGGCGAGCATGATCCGCTCGTCGGACGCGATCAGGTCAAGGTCGACAGTCTCATAAAACCCATCTCCCGATGTGATGATCAGGTAGCGGGCTTCTGGGCGCACTTGTACGTCGGCCAGTATTTTTTGCAGGCTGACACCCGTCCACCAAGTCGTGCTGATCAGCGTTGTGGGGATGCGCCCGGAGATGCAAGAAAGGGTGATGTATTGGTCCCGCGACTCATAATTAGTTTGTATGTCATCCAGGGTCAGCACCAACGGGTTGTCCACCAGCCCGGTGATGGGCAACGTCCAGGTATCGATGTTGATTATCGTCGGCTCGGTGCGAAGGAACACTTTGTAATGGTCCTCGACCGAGGTAAATTCGGGCCGGGTGCCGGGAGCGGGCATCAATGGGTCGTCCGCGTTTGGGAAAGCTCCCCTGGCGCTTAGATTGGACTCATCCATGGCGGCGATGGCTTGATTAAGCTCACGCCGTTCGCGTTGGGCTAACATCCCACCGGCGCCGCTGCTTAAAACGACGATCGTCGCGGAGGCCGCGCCCAAACGGACCAGAAACTCCCGCCGGCCGATGCTTTTCGACCAACGGACCTCGTCCTCGGTGATCAATCCATCGGACTCGGCCGTAAGGCGGCGGTACACTGAGACACAGGCAAACCCCCAGACTAGGAACGGGACCAAGAGCCCCAGGAGGACGGAGACCGGGTCAAGGGTGGATTGACCCATGGGGATGCTGACCACGGTCATGGGCAGACCAAATAGCCCGCCTACAACCAGTCCGGAGATGGGTTCGGGCGCGATGTTTCGCGATCTCATCACCGCGAAGAAGAGGGCGGTTGCGGCGATTCCAATGGAGAGGAACAACAGGACCGCCATGATCTGCTCGGCCGTTTTAGCGGTGTCCGCAACACTCAACCCGCCTAACCTGATCCCGTCAATCATTAGATCGATGCCGAAGGTAACCAACGGGCCGGGCAGGACCCGCGCGATCCAGTCGAATAACGCGAAAGGAGGGAAAGGCAGCCCAAACAGATTGTCCAGCAGATACATCAGGCCGATGAGCGGCGCGGTCAACAGACCACCGGCGATCGCGCCTGATACTAAGCCAAGATTTCCAACTATCTTTAACATCTGTCCGCGATATGTGATTGTCTGTTCATGGTCCTTCACCCGCCAAATCGGCATTCAGAAGGTCTCGGGCGCCGTTGATATAGCTTACAAAAAATTGCGGCCGCTCAGACAATGCTGTACCCGCGGACGTAAGGGGATTGCTTCTGCCTGAGAATCGTGATTTTGGACGAAGTGATCCGTTATTAAAATACGTTGTTACGCCGTTTCCGGATTTTTTTATTTGAAGATATTTTACCGTGCAGGATGGAACGTTCTACCGATGATTTCTGTTTGAACCGTTTCACGTGGCCGCCTGATATCATTTAGACCCCAATGGCAATTCTCTCAATTCGATCACCCCACAGGTTTAAAATGATTGCCGTGGCCGGACTGCTGCTGTTGCTGGTTTCCGCGGCGTGCGGAGCGAGTTTTAGCCCGGAGTCCCGGCTGGTGGATGTAGGCGGGCACCGGCTCAATATCAGGTGTTCCGGCGAAGGAAACCCAACCGTGATTCTGAGTTCGGGCTTAGCCAGCGGGATTCACGACTGGAAGCCGGTGGAAGAGCGAGTATCCGCGTTCACCTTGGTCTGCAGCTACGACCGGTCCGGCCTGGGGGAGAGCGATGCCGCTGAAGGCGTGCCCACCAGCCAAACCGCCGCCGACAACCTTCATTCCCTGCTAGCCGGGGCCGGGATCACCGGGCCGGTTGTTCTTGTCGGGCATTCCTACGGCGGCCTGGTCGTCCAATTATTCGCCGCCCAGCATTCCGAAAAAACGGCCGGCGTTGTCCTGGTGGACAGCCTGCAAAAGGATAATCTGGTCAGTGCCGCCGAGATTTTGGGAGACCAAACCATGGCGGTGTTCATGGGGGCAGTGCGGGCCAACCCGGAGGGTGTGGACCTGGCGGCCAGCCTTGATCAGGTGAGGGCTGCTGGAAACCTCGGTGACCTTCCGCTGACGGTGATCACGGCCGGACGGCCAAACCTGCCGCCCTTCATCGATGAAAAAATCAGAGACCGGTTGGCCGGATCGTGGCTGGACTCCCAGCGGGACTTGGTCCGTTTGTCCTCCGCCGGGGTGCAGGTCATCGCCGAGGAAAGCGGACACTGCGTCCAATGCGACCAGCCGAGGCTAGTCGCGGACGTCATTCTCCGGGTGGTGGAACGAGCGCGAAGGTGACCGGTCTTACTCAGTTGAAAGCAACGCCGCCAACTGCCGGACGTCGCTCATCTCCTCGAGCGAGTCCACCGCCGCCATGATTTCCTGCTGCCGCTCCGCGCTGATCACCGGGTCCGAGAGCAGGACGAACTTCTCTCTCATCTCGTCCCAGGTCACCGGGTTCTCCGGGTCGCCCTTGGGGTAGTCCAACTCACTGCGCAGGGTGCGGCCGTCCGTGGTGACCACCTCGGCCCAGGCCGGCATCTGTTTGGGGGTCAAGGCGTCCAACTTGGGGTCGGTGACGCACAGGACCCGCTCCATCACATGTTTGACCTCGGGATTCTCAGGCATCCCCAACCGGTATTCCGCCAAAGAGGCGCTGCCGTGGGTGAGCGCCACCGCCGCGCTGAAGGGCATGCTGAATTGCATGTCCACCACCGTCTTGGGATTGCGTTTGGCGTCGACGGGCTCCGCGACCAGTTTCATGCCGGCGCTGAGTACGCCAACCCGCACTTCCGCCACATCCATGGGGTTGATGCCGTAGGTCCGCTTCAGGTCCAACAGGCAGTCGATGGGCCCCTGGTTGAAGCGGCAGCAGGTGTGGGGTTTGATGCTGGTCCGGGTGATCAGGTACTCCTCGCCCAGGTCTTTTAGCACCAGGCTGGGGTCCGGGTCCCCCGAATATGCCTGTAGGAAGCCGTCACGGCCTTCCAGGATGGTTGTCGGTCCGGTGTAGCCCGATCTGGCCAGCAATGCCGCCCAGATGCCGCTGTGGGCGGCCCAGCCGGGGTGCAGCCGCTTGGTCCAGGCGCCCTGGGCCAGATACTCCATGCTGCCCGATGTCTGACTGCCCGCGATGCCCAATGCGTGGACGAAGGAATCGCCCTGTAGTCCCAGAAGCCGGGCGGCCACCGCCGCCGCGCCGAAGGCCCCGCAGGTGCCGGTGGGATGGAAGCCCCTGGCGTAAAGCTCCGCGCCCTTCAACGACCGGCCTAACCGGACGATGACGTCGTATCCCGCCACCACCGCGGCGATGAATTCCTTGCCGCTCACCTGGGCCACGTCGGCCATGGCCAGGGCCGTCGGAAAGGCGGTGACGCCGGCGTGGAGGACTGCTTCGTTGGTGACGTCGTCCATCTCGATGCTGTGGTGCGCGGTGCCGTTGGCCATGGCGGCATACTCGGGGAGCGCTCGCACGCTTGTTCCCACGATCACCGAGGGGCCGCTGCGTCCCACGCTTTCCAGGGCCTGCACCACCGCCTTGGCGGAGTCGGTGGTTGAACCATTCAACGTGACACCGGCGAAGTCCAGGCAAAGGTATTTAGCCCAGTCGATAACCTCAGGCGAAAGGTCTTCGTATTCCAGGTTGGCGGCGAAATCGCCCAACGCGCGGGTGATCTGGCCTTCATTCTCGTAGCTGTTGTTACTTCGTGCCATGTTTCGTCTCTCCGGCGGCGAATAAGTGGACCCAGCCAAGTGCCGGTATCTTAGCATATGTCGAGCGCGAACCGCGCCTGCGCCACGCCCGATTGACACCCCATACCGGGCGCACTACACTCGACGTCTCGACCCTCTGTCTAGAGACGAGTCCACTAAAAATCCCCATCGCAGGAGCAGTGCCGATATGCCTTCCAAACCCGAGTATGTAGACCTTCTGAATGACATCCGCCTCCAGGAGAACCGGGCCGGGGTGTATCTGGAAGCGTGGGCCAACAAGACCGCCAACAAAGATTTGAAGGAATGCCTGTCATTCGTGGCGGCCCGGGAGTACAGCCACGGCGATATCTTCGACCGCCGGGTCAGAGAACTGGGATTCGCCACGGTCGAGATCGAAGACCCGGAGTTCGACGAGAAGGTCCGCGTCGTCTCGTCGGAGATACCCGATGCCGAGAAGATCGCCTGGCTCAAGGAATCGCGGCTTCGGCAGCCCACGCCCGGCGTGCGGGAACGGTATGAGGCCGCCATGGAGGACGAGTCTGTTGACCCGCTGACCCGTTCGTTGCTGCGGTGGTTCACCGATGTGGAGAACGACTCGGTGGCCCGCATGGGCGAGGTCTACAGTCAAATCGAGAACGCGGGATAACAGCATGAGATTCGGAGCATTCTTCGTGGGGCAGCGTCCCCAACTGCACGAGCAGTACGCCGACGAGCACAAGGTTAACCCAAACCCGGTGAGCCGCACCGATGTGGAAGTCTATGAGGACATCCTAAAGGGCGCGGAGCTGGCCGAGGAACTGGGGTTCGACTCGGTCTGGATCGCGGAGCATGCCTTCAGCGAGCACAGCATCATCAGCGCGCCCCACAGCCTCCTGGCCGCCATCGCCGCCCGCACCAAGAGGGTCAAGATCGGCGTGGCCTGCAGCATCGTGCCCTGGCACGCGCCGCTGCGGCTGGCCCAAGACCTGGCCACCATCGACATCATCAGCGGAGGACGGCTGGTGGTGGGCGTTGGCCGCGGCTATCAGAAACGGGAATTCGACGTCTACGGCATAGACATCGCAGAGTCCCGGGACCGGTTCATCGAGGGGATGGATATCACCATCAAGGCCTGGACCGAGGAGCGATTCGCCTACGACGGAAAATTCTTCTCCTTCCCCGAGGTCATGGTCATCCCCAAACCGGTCCAGAAACCGACCCCGCCGATCATGATGGCCGTTACCCACAGTCCCGAATCCGTGGAGATCGCAGTCTCCAACCGGTGGGGTCTATTCACCGTGGGCAGCAGCTTCTTCCCCGCCTCGCCCGATTCGGACCAGAACCTGATCAGCCTGTATCACCGGCGCATGATCGAAGAGGGAGTGGCCCCGGACGACATCGAGATCGCCGCCGTGCGCAACGTCTACGTCTCGCCCACGGACCAAGAAGCCATCGACCTGCTTACACCCCGTCTGCAGTGGGCCGGCGACATGGGAGAGTATCTCCGCAGGCCGGTCTCCGAGATGGCCGCCGCCCCCGGCGGGCTGAAGGGATACGAGAACTATGTCCGCGACCCGTTCATCGAGAAGGACCTGTTGGCCGAGCGCGCCAAAGAGGGAATGGCGGCCATCGGCAGCCCGGAGAAAGTGACGCGGGCCATCAAAGAACTGGAAAACAATCACGTGACCAACTTCATAAGCTATCTGGATGCCGGCGGTCTGGACTTTGGCCAGGTGTCCAGTTCGCTGCGGCTGTTCGCCGAGAAAGTCATACCCAATTTCCGCTAGCACCCAATCTTCGAGTATCAGGACCGGTAGCCGTCCTGGCCGCCGGAAAGGAACAAGCTGAGCATGGCGACACTGGACGTACTGACTTACGGCTTCGCTCTCACCACCGACCAGGGGTCTTTCGGCTACTCCACCAACTCGCTGCTCCGGGTGGGGAACCACAACATCCTCATCGACACCGGCCCGTCGTCGCGCCGCCCGTTTCTGGTCAAGGCCCTGAAGGCCAAGGGACTGGAGACCGAGGACATCGACATCGTCATCCTGACCCACATGCACTGGGACCATTGCCAGAACACCGACCTGTTCACCAATGCCAGGGTGCTGGTCAACCCCACGGAGATCGACTACGCCCGCAACCCCAACAAGTGGGACCTGGCGGTGGCGGCCGGGATGGCCGACATGATGCGGAACATGAAGGTCGACACGGTCTCGGAGGGCGACAAGATCGTGGACGGCGTTTCCATCATCGAGACACCCGGGCACACAAAAGGCCACATGAGCGTCCTGGCGGAGATCAACGGGGAGAAGGTCCTATTGGCCGGAGACGCCATGCCCGAGAGCGGGACCGTGGCCCGAGGCCTGCCCTACAACGTCTTCTGGGACGTGGAAGACGCCCAGGAGAGCGTTGAGAAGATGGTTGCGGCCTGCAACGTCTTCTACCCCGGCCATGACCGCCCCTTCCGCGTTGAGGGCGACGAGATCAACTACCTGGAAGGCCCCGAGAACATCCATGTGATGGATAGCACCGAGGGCGGCGGGACCGCTTCCCTGACCTTCACGGTCACGGCGTCGCGCACCGTGAACGTTGATATCGTCCAGAAGTAACGGACATTTTACTCATGGCAACCACCGAGCTCACGGTTGACCCGGCCTATACTCTGGCCGCCCATCTGTGCGCCACCGGCCTAGACGATGTTCCCGCGGCAAGCCTTGAGGCCACGCGCCGGGACGTTCTGGACACCTTCGGCGCGATGCTGGGCGGGAGCGGCGCGCCGGGGATCAAAGAACTTGCAGCCGTGACCGGCCGTTGGGGCGGCTTGGAAGAGGCGAGCCTGGCGGTCCTCGGGAAAAAGATGCCCGCCCATCACGCGGCGCTGGTCAACTCGGCCATGGGCCATGCCCTTGACTTCGACGACACCTTTGATGAAGGGGGGAACGTGCACCCCGGCGTCTCGGTCCTGGCGGCGAGTCTGGCCGTTGGAGAATCCTTGGGAGGCGTCACCGGAGACCGGTTGCTGCTGGCCGTAACGCTTGGGTTGGACGTTACATGCCGGCTGGCCCTGGCGGCCCACGACGACCGCGGCTGGCACCGCACCGCCAGCTTCGGCATCTTTGGCGCCACCGCCGCGGCGGGCAAGCTGATGGGTTTGTCACAAGAGCAGATGCTCCACGCCTTTGGCATCGCCTACAGTCAGGCGGCCGGAAACCGGCAGTGCATCGTCGATGGCGCATTGACCAAGCGCTTCCAAGCCGGCCAGGCGGCCCACGGCGCGGTGCTCTCGGTGTTTCTCGCCAAGGAGGGCTTCACCGGAGCGGCGAACGTGTTTGCCGGGCAGTTCGGGTTCTTCCCGATGTACCAGCCCGGCGGCTACGACCTTTCGGTCATCAGCGACGGACTGGGAGAAGAATTTTTTGGAGACCGGATCAGCCTCAAGCCCTATCCCTGCGGCCGTCCCACCCATAGCTACATCGACGCGGCGGTGAAACTGCACGGCGATCTGGACCTGGGTCGAAATGCCGTCGAATCGGTGGTGGTGCGGACTGATGCGGAGACATATTCCTCCCGCTACAGCGTCTCCTTGGGCGTGGTCCGGCCCCAACAGCAGGTCGAAGCCCAGTTCAGCCTGCCCTACCTGATCGGTTGCGCTCTGACACTGGGCGGAGTGGGTATCGACCAGATCACGGCCTTCGACGACCCTGTGGTGCTGGCGGCGTCCGCCTTGGTCAAGGCGGAGAGCAGAGAAGGCGCGCCCAAAGGTTGGGCGGAGATCGAGGTCATCTGTGCCGGGGGAAGATCAGCGAAGGTGAAACTGGAACCGCCGGCCGGCTCCCCCGGCAATCCACTGTCCACCGGGCAGTTGCAAGAGAAATTCCGGGACTGCGCCGGCCACGCCCTGAAACGGGCGCCGGCTGCAGCGGTCGAAAAGATGATTGCCCTGATACTGGGCCCGGACGGCATGAGTGATTCCAGGGAATTGACGGCGCTGTCGACGAATTCGACATAGCCGCGGGACCTGGACCCCTGGCCAAAATCGACCGGTTAGATATATAGAAGGTGTATTTGTCCACCGAAGATACGATCAAAGACGCGATCGACACCCTGATCCGGGCCCGGCCGGGCTTCTGGAGCCGCACTTCCTGTGGGGTCACCCGCTCGCTGGGCCAGATACCAGCGTTGCTGGACCGGAACGCCTATTCCGTGGAGACCTCCCGGACCCGGATACTGCTGCTGGGCGGGTTGTCCGGTTACAGGACTGACGTGGATATGGCCCTTCATGCCCTTGAACTGTTCGCCGGCGGCGGTGACGCCATGTCCTTGCGCATCGCTCTGAGCGCCATTCCCTGCGCCAACCCAGATGGGCTGCGCCTGAACTCTGCTCCGGGCAACGGCGCGGGCGGCAACCCCTCCGGTGTCTACCCTCCCGATGGCAGGTACTACTACGACCCGGAGGACCCGGAAAAGCGCTATCTGTGGCGTTGGATCTGTTTCCAAGCGCCGGACCTGGTCTTGGAGTTGCGGTCGGGCGACTCGCTGCGATGGGAACACAACCAGGCCGCACAGGGCCTGGCGCCGGGGCTGGCCGCCAGGACCATCTCAGGCCAGCAAGGACTGCTGGCAGCCCTGGGATCCGGACAACCCGACGGTCTGGGGACGATTCCGGGACTGTGCCTAACGGCCAACGACGAACAACTGCCGCGGGAGTTGGGCCGATTGTTCAGCATGCTTCGCCAGTTGGATGTGTTGACCACGTCAGACGCCCGAATAGCCTTGAACGCCCGCCGCAGCCGGCCCAAGACGGAGATCGCCCAGGTCCTGACCACGGCTTACGGCCACACCTTTGACCCAGTTGTCTACACCCAAGGAGTGCCCATCAGCGGGCGCCTTAGGTTGCGCCAGTTGGAGCCAAAGGGAGAGGACCCGGCCCCGGACATCATTCATTTGATAGAGTCTTTCACGGCGGGAGGCGTGCCCCAGGACCTGGCCCCATCGGCGTTGGCGTCGGTGGTCTGGGCGGATGAGTTAGCCGATGCCACCGGCGATCCACGCTATAACGGCCTGGTCATTGAAGCCGCGGACCGCTTTGAGCCCAGGGGGCAAGGCAGCGCCCCCAAACCTTGTGACCCAGATTTCCGCACCGAAGATATGTTCATGAGCGGCGCCATCTTGGGGCGGGCGTTCAAGCTAACTGGGGACACCAAGTACACACAAATCCTGGCCAATTTCCTGCTGGACGGCAAGATACAGCAGAACCACGGCCTGTTCTGGCATTGCCGATCGGCGGCCTACTATTGGGGCCGGGGCAATGGGTTCGCCGCCATGGGCCTGGCCGAATCCCTGACCTACCTGCCGGAGGACCACGCCCAACGCCCGGCGATAGTGACGATGTACGGGCGTCTCATGGAATCGTTGCGCCGTTTACAGCACCCGTCGGGCATGTTGAACCAGGTGTTGGACATCCCAGGATCGTACCTGGAATTCACGGCGACCTGCATGATGGGCTACGCCATGGCCCGTGGCCTGCGCCTGGGCTTCCTCTCAGCCGATTTCCGGGAGTCTGTCGACCTGGCCTGGTCTGGAGTGGCGGAACGGGTGGACGACGTCGGCAATGTGGTCGACGGCTGCGCCAGCACCGGGGTGCAGAACAACGTCCGGGAGTACTTGGACCGCCCCGCCATCTTCGGTTTTGATGACCGCAGCGGCGGAATGGCCCTCTGGTTCGCCGTGGAGATGGAACGCCTGGACCGTGGAATCTGATCGCCGGGACGACAAGACGAGGCTGGAACGGGACGCTAAAATCCAGTACGCGTAGCGCCTTTGGCGAACCCGTATGTAATCCCGCTACGGACTGAAGCGGAAAGGTGGATACTCGTCTCTCATCAGGCTGGCATACGCCGTGACACGGAATGCCCACCGGTTGAAGCCCATTACAAGCTCGAATATGCTCACCGGATAACGTCCGGTAAACAACAGCGTAACGGCTGCGAAGAAGACGACCACGGTGTTTAGCCCGCCGTTTTGTAATCCCCCGTGGAAAATGCTGACAACGATGTAATGCGGGACCGCCAGCAACCACCATTTAACAAGGACGAGGCCGCGGGAGAGTTGTTCCGGGTATTCGACGTCAAACGTCGCCGGATAATCCACGGCTTTAAGGGAAAATGGTGGATACCTGTCTGTCCCGAGAGCGCTGTAACTGTAATATCCGACCCGCCACGTCCACCGCAAGACCCCCACGTTGAAATCGAATATGCCTTTGGGGTATTTTCCGGTAAACAGGATGGCGAAGAATGCCACCACCGTTAAAACTACGAATGCGATCCACAAGAACAGAATCACGATGTAGTGGGGGATGGCTAAAAACCATTTCACCAGCCACAGCCACCGGCTGAGGTTTGGGTCGAGTTCACCCTCTAGGGATACTGGATAAGCAGCGTCCATAGCGCCCTCCGGCACGGCTATATCCGTGGATAGAGTACGCGAGAATCATACTACGTTATGAGTCGCTAACATTCGACCCGGCGCGACCGGACAGCCCCGGCCCCTTGATAACCGGCGGAACGCGGGGGCATCAGGCGAAGAAACTACGGACTAGCCCCACAAATTCATCGGTCTGTTCAAGCTCGGGGTGGTGGCCACAGTTGGAAATGATCTCAAGGCGCGCGCCCTGGATCGACTGCTGGTACAACTCGCCGGCGCTGACCGGTATCACCCCGTCCTGTTCTCCCCAGACCAAGAGTGTCGGCAGTTCCTTTAAGCGGCCCAACAGATGAGGCAGGGCCGGGTGGTACATGTAGGGACGCCAGGCGAGGCGGGCGGCCTCTTCCCTGGCGCACTCCCAGAGTTCCACCTGTTCCGGACTTGCTTCCTCAGGGCAGATAGTTGGGTACTCCGGGGTCGAACCGGCGTCCAGGACGCCCACTTCCAGGTATTCTTTGGCCACGATCAAGAACATGTCGAGAATCTCGCCCGTGGGGGGTTTGATACCGGCCGGGGCCACCAGGGCCATCTTCTTGAACGTCTGGGGGGATTGGCAGGCCATCTCGGCCGCGAGCCAGCCGCCCAAAGAAAAGCCCAATACGTTGACCCGTTCCAGGCCCAGCTCCTCCAGCGCACGCAAATACCAACTGGCCAGGTCGCGGACGCTCATAATCCAGTCCAGCCGGTCGGTGACGCCAAACCCGGGATGGGCCGGCAGGTGGAGAGTGGAGTCTTGGGCCAACGCTTCCGCGTAGCGAAGGGGGGCGGTCCGCCCCATCTCGTCGTGAAGCACCAATAATGGGTCGCCGTTGCCGCCCTGAATGATATGGAGACCGGCGCCGCCGATCTGAGTTGTTCCTTCCGTCCAAGTTAAGGAACTGGTGGACATGGAGTTACTCCTGCCGAGGGTTATTCGGCCCGCATGAGGGGTGGCCGCCCTGATTTTGTGTTCTGGGGCCAAGGATTGTCAACCTGCGGCAGGCGTCGAAACAGCCTCCTTGGCGATGCAACAGGATGGTCAATAACGTCCGGATGTTCATGATGGCGGCCCATCCATCACACGCTCGTTTGAGAGACGTCTTGCCGTTTGACTACCGATTTGGTGCCTGGTATTATTGCCACGACCTGCGGTATCGGCGCCACCGCCACGGATCAGTGGCCGATACATGGAGACCAATCATGAATAAATACGACTCTGACGAGAGCTTTGTCACCAACCTTAGGAATATTTCCACCTGCCCCCTTTCCTTCTACTAGCTAATCTTTCAGCACATTTTCCTTGACGGTACGCCCCACCCCAGTATAATCACTCGATTCGGCCTGCTAGCTATCCGGACTCATTCCCGATCAAAACCGGATCCCATCCGTACGGCAATACTTGTTTGACTATTTTTCGCACACGGTTGCCGTACCCAAATGAGGACACTATGAAAACGCAAGAAATGAGCCGCCTTTCCTCCCTTTACGGGGGGTTTTGGAGCCATAATGTACAAGATTTTTGCTATATGACCAACCGGTATTTCCCGCCGCGCCAGATGATTGAAGACATGCAGGCGAGATTGCCCGAACTGATCGGCAGTTACCCATCTACTAATTGGTATCTTTCATCTTTATTGGCCAAACACGTTGGCCTGACTGAAAACGAATTGGTGGTGGGAAACGGCGCCAGTGAGTTGATCAACGCAGTGGTGGCGCGCTATGTGCACCGGCTGGCGGTGCCCGTTCCCACATTCGAGGAATTCGTGAACCGCGCCAAGTTTCTGGGACGGGAGGTCTGTTCCTTCAAGCCATCTCAGCGTTTTGATCTGGACATTGATGAGTTCATCGATCATGTAAGAGATACGGAATCAGACTCCGCACTCCTCATCCGCCCAAACAACCCCACGGGTAGTTACCTGTCGAAGAGCGACCTAGTCTATTTCCTAGACCGCATGAAGTCTCTCAACTTGGTATTGGTGGACGAGTCTTTCTTGGACTTTGTTGACGCGGAGCCCAATCCTTCGGCCTTGGACCTGCTTGGCGAATACCCGAACCTGTTGGTCTTGAAGAGCCTATCGAAGAACTGCGGCATACCGGGCATTCGGCTTGGTTATGCGGCCACCGGAAACGCAGAAAGGCTGGCTGACCTGCGGAGTGACCTGCCAATCTGGAGCGTCAATTCATTCGCCCAGTTTTTCCTTGAGGAGATGGGCCATTACCAGCGTGAATACACAGAGTCTTGCCGCCAGGTTAGAGAAGCAACTAAGAGTTTGGTCCGAGGCCTGGAAGCGGTCCCCTACCTGTATCCATACCCCACGCAGGGCAATTTCGTCCTCTGTTGGATATCGTACGGGTTCACTGGAAAGGAGCTCGCCGAACGGCTATTTGAGGACTGCCGGGTCCTGGTCAACGACTGCGGGTCGAAAGAAGGCCTGGAAGACAATTTCATACGGATAGCCTGCCGGACCGAAGAAGACAACGCGCGTTTGGTGGACGCGCTCATGCGGCTTACGAAATTCACTGAAACAGGAAAGATCGAAGCCGTTGAAGCGAGGTAGATGATGAAGGGATTTATACTATCCGCGGGGATGGGCACGCGGCTCGATCCTCTGACTCGTACATGCCCAAAGTGCATGGTCCACGTGGCTGGCAGGCCGATGATGGAGTATCAACTAGACGCGCTGAAAAGGGCCGGTGTCGATAATTGCACGATCGTGGTGGGATACATGGCCGAATCCGTTCGCGGCCATTTCGGAGCCACCTACCGGGGCGTCAGTCTGTCCTATGTGGAGAATAAGATCTACGCCGAAACTAACAACCTCTACTCTTTTTGGCTGGCCAAGGCGGAATTAGACGACGACGTACTCCTCCTGGAAGGAGACCTGGTGTTCGACGACCAATTGGTCAGTCAACTGGTGCGTATGGATGAACAAAATGTGGCCATTGTGGACCGATTCCAGCCACATATGGACGGCACACTCATTCTGGCCGACGGCGGCCTTGTGAAGTCGATGGTTCTCAAGTCGGCTCAAGGACCGGGGTTCGACTACGGCTCCGCCCTGAAGACCGTTAATATCTATCGTCTTTCCAGAGAATCTTTGGTGGAATGCATCATCCCAAAGATGGAGGAATTCCTCGATGAAGGCCGGTCCGACCTGTATTACGAGGCGGTCTTCGCAAACCTCATCGGCTCCGGACGGATGAACATGGCAGTGATGAATACCGGAAATAAGAAATGGGCCGAGATCGATACCTTGAACGACCTCCGCGATGCGGAAAAGATGTTCGCCCCGGCCTCCGCCGTAGTAAGTTAGCTGCGTTGGACCGGTGCGGCCGTTAAGGGTCGCGCGCCGTTAAAAATAAACAGGAGACTTCATTGAGCACGGCCGAAGAATGGTCCCAGCAAAGCGCCCTGGATTATTACTTTCAACATCGCCACGAGGTCTCGGACCTTTATCCGTCTGAAACAGTATTCCTCCCCCGCGTCCTATTCCCCGGCGCCAAGATACTCGATGTGGGCTGTGCCTCTGGGGGCTTCTTCAACATCATGCGCTCCTACGAGCCATCGATCGAATACACCGGGGTCGATCTGTCGAATGTAGCCCTGGAAATGGCCCGGAAGAGATATCCCGAGGCTACGTTCCTACTTACCGAGGGTTTTGAGTTGGCCTTTGAGGACAACACCTTCGACTTAGTCCACTGCACCAGTGTTTTCAACAACGAACCCAATTACCAAGCGATGCTGAAAGAGATGTACCGCGTTTCCAACCGGTTCGTTCTCGCCGACATCAGGCTGCTTAAAGGCATCGGAGACCAGCAAAATTCGGTCTATAATATCCAGTTTGAAGGCAACGGCGTCGAAGCCAAAGTGCCATATGTCGTGAACGACGCAGACGAGGTGGTCGATTTCATCCTTCGGCTGGAGCCCAAGCCCAAGGCTTTGCGCGGGACCGGGTACTTCCACCAATTGGCCAAAGAAGCTGAATTGTCCAACGCCGAAGCCTGCATGACCATTCTGTTGGTCCAAAAGGGAAGCCAAGATGGCGGAGAGACAGTGATAGACCTTGACGGCTTGCCCATCGAGTTTTCCGTCTCAGATCTGTGACACTGGCCGTTGCCATCGGGGCTTAGATAGCGCAAAACATCTGTGGAAGCGGCTCAGATCTGTCAGATCTATGACGGTGGAGCACACTCAAGAACGTATGAGTGTCTGAAAACCAAACCCAGGGGCGCCCGGCGTACGATTCCGAGGATTTCTGCTGTTGTTTGCCTGGCCACTCTTCATGGCGCTGAGTAGGTCAGCTTGGGTGACTAGGTTATGTTTGAGCGCGAATCACGCCGGCCATCCAGAGACGGCCGGTTCGGGCCAATTCCCGACCTGGCGATTTTCGCCATCTTGCCTCTTGTCCTGCTTGGTGGTCTCCTCGCCGGCCTGATCTTCTTTGGTGTGCTTTCTTTGAAGCCGTCAACGGACAGCAGGAACGCGCTGGACGCCCTGCTTCTTGGACCCGTGGGGGTTTTGATCACCGGAAGAGACGACGTAGAGGTTCGCTCTGCCGACGGCCGAGTGGCGGTGACTATCCCAGCGGGTTCTGTTTCTTCCCCGATTATCCTCGATTACCGAGAGTCCGGGCCGTCCGGGACCCCCAGCCTGCCTCGGGGATACATCAGTGCCGGTCGCTTCTTCGAGTTGTCGGCACGCTCAGCAGGCCCTGTAGGTGGTCCGGTCGAATTTCAGCAGATGGTATCAATCACCGTGGGTATCGGGCCGGAGGAGCTGGCGTTAGCCGGAAACGATTACTCTCGGTTCTTCATCCAACACTATCTTGACCAGGCCCTGTCCTGGGACGTTTTGCCGACTACCGCCGACCCACTCGAGTCCACTGTCATGGCCCAGGTGGCTAGCCTGAGCCGGTTCGTGCTCACTGTTGGCCCATCTGCTGTTGCTGCTCCTCCCAGTCCCAGTCAGGAAACAACCGGCGCTGAGGCGGGGGTCCCGGACGACAGTGAAGCTGCAATAGCACCTGAACCAACTTTGGCGACGCCAGCGGCCGCATTCCCCATCTCCGTGCCCACCGCGACCGCGCTGCCGACGCCGAATCCTTCGCCCACCCTGACGCCAACCGCAGCGCCAGAGCCGACTGCAAGCCCTATCCCAGTGCCTACGTCCACTGCCACGCCGACTGCCGTGCCAGTTCTACCGCCGACGCCCATTCCCACGCCAACCACAGCCCCGCTCCCGACGCCGACGGCAACCCCGGCACCGACGCCGACTCCCGTACCCACGCCGACAGCAATCCCGGTGCCAACGCCTGTTCCCGCGCCACCTCCAACCCCGGCACCGACGCCGACGGCCACGCCGCTTCCCTATGTCCCCGGAGGCCGCATAGCGTTCCAGTCCAACCGAAGCGGAAACTTCGAAGTCATGATCATGGGTCTGGACGGTTACAACCCGGTGAACCTCACCAATAATCCGGCATCGGACACGGGACCCTCGTGGTGTGGCGGGGGAGCTCTGGCGTTTGCCTCGGACCGGGATGGCGATCTGAATATCTTTATCATGTCAATGGACGGGGCCGGTCAGACCAGGCTCACGGATGGGCCTGCCGCGGACTTCGCGCCGGCCTGCTCTCCATCCGGAGGTCAGATCGCCTATACCTCAGCCAACGATGGAAACGACGAGATATATGTGATGAACGCGGACGGCTCAAATCAACAGCGTTTGACGGCCGTGGACGCCGCGGACAACTTCCCCGCCTGGTCACCCGACGGGTCCAAGATCGTCTTTGTTTCAGAACGCGATGGAAACAGCGAGATCTACGTGATGGACGCCGACGGCGCCGGGGCGCTTAACCTGACCAATGATGCCGCAGCGGACGCCGGTCCGGCATGGTCGCCCAACGGGGCCAATATCGCGTTCGCCTCCGACCGTAGCGGCTCCTGGGAGATTTACCTGATGAACTCCGACGGTTCTGGAGCCTACCAGTTGACCAACAACGGCACTGTAAACAGCGCTCCCACTTGGAATTCAACCGGCTCTCAGATCATCTTTCACAGCAACCGGGATGGCAACGACGAGATCTACCGGATGAGCTCGGACGGTTCCTTTCAGACGAACCTGACCAACCATGGCTCAGCCGATAGCGCCCCTGATTGGGAGCGGTGACCAGGACCCGCCCCGCCAAGATTTGTATATTTTCACCCTCGATGGCAAAATGACCAGGCTCGCCGCTACGGGCATTGCCAGGAGGCGGCGCGAATCCAGTGAATCAGGAGGACCGGCGTGGCGTCAATAAGAGTGAACAGAGCTAAGCAAAAATTACAGAACGGGGAGATCATCACTGTGATCTCCGGGCTGCAGAGCAGCGACATCATCGATTTTTTGGGACCGATGGGGTTCGATGCCGCGTGGATCGAATGTGAGCACGGATCGGTGGACTGGGACGCCTTGGGTGATATGACCAGGGCTTGCGATCTATGGGAGATGGCGTCCATCACCAGGGTCAACTCCAACGATCCGGGGCTGATCACCCGCACCTTAGACCGGGGTTCCATGGGCATCGTTGTGCCCCACGTAAATTCCCGGGAGGCCGCCGAACAAGCGGCCCAGTCCATGAAATACGCGCCATTGGGGTACCGGGGAATGTTCGGCGGCCGCCAGTCGTTCGGGGTTGGCGACTACTTCCATCAGGCCAACGGCCAGACAATGGTTGTCGTGCTCCTGGAAGAAGTGGAGGCCCTGGCCAACCTGGACGAGATCCTGACCGTGCCTGAAATCGACGTTTTTTTCATTGCTCCGTCGGACCTTTCACAGACCATGGGTCACATCGGCGACGCTGGTCACCCGGACGTCCTGAAGGCCATTGACGACGCCATCGCCAAGATAACCGGGTCAGGCAAGGTGGCGGGGACATTGGTAAACGACGGCAACTTGGAAGCCTATGTCCAAAAAGGTGTCCAGTTCTTGATGACATCATGGAACGCCTGGGTGGCCAGGGGCGCCGCCGAGTTCGTGAAGAAAGCCGGGAACGCCCGTTAACCGGCGGAGTTAATTCGATCGCCAGAAATGCCCGGGACCGGATTCGCTCGGGCTAAGATGCCGGCGGCGGGCCCGCGTCTCTGGACACAGGCTCTCGTCCAATGGTTTTTAGCGGCATCAACAACACTGCGCCGATGATGAAGAACGCCGCGGACCCGGCGATCAGTACCTGGTAACCGAAGTCGTCGGGCCGTCCGGGGATCCGGTTCAGAGCGTCGATTCCAGGCCCCAGCAGCTTGGCGGTGGCGGAGCCGCCGATGGTCGCCAGGTTCACGATACCCATGTGTAATCCGGCATGGCTTTCATCCGCCAGCTCGTTGGCCAACGCCCAGTTCGCGCTCAGCAAAACTCCCACGGAAGCGCCGATCACGCTGGCGATGATCAATACCTGCGTGGAATCGTTGGCCGTCAGCATCCACAGGGCGCTGAGGGCCGCGCCGATGGCTCCGGCCAAGACCACCGGCTTCCTGCCCACCCGGTCAGATACCAATCCAGATATATACACCGCGATGGCCAAGGCCCCACCGATCACTAAGATCATGCGGCCCATCGCCGCAGCCGGATTTTCCAACCCCACAGAGTCCCGAAGAAAGAAAAGCCCGTAGGTTTGGAATGATGCTATGGCGGTGATCATCACCAGCCGTGACGCTAAAAATAATCCCAATTGCGGGCTCAGCGCCGAGCGCAAGGACGACTCGACATCGTGCCTCTGTGATTTTAACGGAGAACGTAATTCCCGGCGTGATATCTGGACCGAAGTGATGGAAATGGCGACCATCAAGAGAAAGGCAAGTATCCCCAGTGCGATCCATTCCCAGTCGAGTGACGACGCGGTCTTTCCGATCAATGCGCCGGTGATGGCAATCATCACCGCTGCCCCGGCCGCGTCGGACATGATCTTCATGGACGACGCCATACCGATGCGGTTCAGTGGCACGTAGTCTCGGATCAGCGCCAACCCAGGCCCATAGGCGATATTCACGTTGGCCTGAATGAATATCCAGACCGCGAACAGGACGGTAAAGTTGGGCGCCAGCCGCACACCGATCAGGCCCAACGCGGCGAACACGGATCCCCACAAGATAAATGGGATCCTGCGGCCCAACGGAGATTGGGTGCGGTCGCTGATGCGTCCGATGGTTGGTTGCACCATGGCCGCCATGAGCAGGCCACTGATCCCCAGGACCGCCAGGTAGGTGTTCTTGAACTCTTCCGGCGCTACCGTCAGCACGATGACGGGTAGGACCACCGTGTCCATGGCCAGGATGAACCCGGTTATCCCAAAGCTAAATGAATTCAGCTTCAGGAGGTCCCATTGGCTCCAATTCTCAACCCACGGGCCTTGGGCCATTCTCGGCTTCCGCCTGGTTTAAGATCACCTTACCGCGACGCTCAATCACCTGGCGCCTGTCCTGGCGATTGACCGAGGTCTATAATACATCAGCTTCCACACTTGAAACCCCGGTCGACCGGGCGGGCCGGCGGCTTTCCCAGACGATCACCAACACCGGGCGCCACTGCCAAAGAGTGGTTACCGGCGGAATCCGCAGCCCGTAGGCGTCCTGAGCTAGAGGATGGCAAACCAGCATGAAGATTTGTTCCCTGCTTCCCAGCGGGACCGAGATACTCTTCGCCCTGGGCCTTGGTGACCAAGTGGCCGGCGTGTCCGACCTGTGCGACTTTCCGGCTGGCGCCCGGTCCAAGCCGGTGGTCAGCCGCAGCAAGGTCGACCCATCCGTTCTGTCCAGCGACGAAGTGGAAGCCGCCATGACCGATCTGCTAGCCAGCGGGGAAAACCCCTACGAGTTGGACCAAGAATGGTTGGTGAGAGAGTCTCCCGACGTGATATTGACCCAGGACCTCTGCCACGTCTGTGAGGTGGATGCCGGCCAGGTGACGGGAGTGGTCGCCGGAATGGAGGTACAGCCGCAGGTTGTGGTGCTGCAGCCCAGGACGTTTGAAGGGGTATTGGACTCCATCCTACAGGTAGGCCGGGCCTGCGAGGCCGAAGCGCAAGCCGGTCAGTTGGTCGCTGTCATGCGAGAGCGGGTCCGGGCAGTCCAAGAAAGGCTTCCTACGCCGGCCCAACGGCCGCGGGTGTTCTCTCTTGAGGGGATCAACCCTCTGGTCGTAGGCGGCCACTGGATACCCGATATGCTGAGCCTGGCTGGGGGAAAGCAAGATATGCTCGCCTCCGGATGCGCGGCTAGGAGATTGGACTGGAACGAAGTCCGTGACTATGACCCCGACAAGCTGTTCATTGACCTGTGCTCATCCGACCTGGCCAGGAACCTTCGGGAAGCGCCGTGGCTGGAGCGCCAGGAAGGTTGGCGGGATCTCTCTTCGGTGAAGAACGGGGAGGTCTACCTGATCGACCATTCTTACTTCAGCCGTCCTGGCCCAAGGATCATCGAGGGCCTGGAGATCTTGGCCGAGTTAACGCATCCGGAGCTTTTCATCGGCCTGGCGCTGCGGGGAGCCGTCGTCAAGTTGGACGCCGAGCGCTACGCCGGCCACCCAGACGGAGACATAGGCGAATGCTTCCGCCCCTACCCCTGAATCACCGGAACGCTGACAAAATGACAAGCTGGCACCCCGATATTCGAGCGTATATAATATTGGGCAACACACCTGGATGACTCATAGTGCAGGTATAGCTTTGTTGGATAATGACGAGTTAAGGTCCGCCTTTGCACAGTTCGCCACCGGCGTCACGATCATCACGACCTTGGATGATGAAGGCCAGCCGCATTCCATGACGGCCAACGCTTTTTCCTCCATCTGCCTTGACCCGCCGACGGTCATGGTCTGCATCGCCCACGGCACACATACCCATGGTTACCTGGAAAAAACCAGCCGGTTTGGGGTAAATATCCTGAAACAGGAACAGCAGGACCTGGGCGCCTATTTCGCCAAGAAACCGGAGGACCGCGACGGTGGCGTGGAATACCATTATTCTGAAGCCGGAGATCGGGTGCCAGTCCTGGACGGCTCAATGGTCTTTTTCGGTTGCCAAGTGCTGGGTTCCCATGTGTACGGGGACCACACGATCTACATCGGTGAGGTAAAAGAAATGCGCCGGAGCGAGTCCGGCGCGCCTTTGATGTTCTACAACAGCCGTTGGTACAACCCAGCCGAGGAATAAGCGGGTCCATAACGTCAAAACGGCCCCAGGCCAAAAAGATAATTCAAGAACGCGTCGGACCAAAAAAGAAAAGCGCCGTGACCACACGGCGCTTTTCTTTCTGCCTGAAATTTCCGCCCGGTTATTTTGCGGAGGTCTCGTTGGGCTCGGCGTCGTCATCCTTGGTGGCAGAAGCGCCATTCTTTCCGTTGGTTCTTCCGTTGCCGTTACTGGCTTCATCACCGTTACTCTGGGTGTCCGATTCTTGGAAGCAAGCAATGGAGGCAACGAAGTCGTCCGGCTCGCGGTCCCGCCAAACGATCACGCCCTGGGTGTTCCGCCCGGTAACCCGGACGTCCTCCAGGGTGATCCGCACCACCTGGGCCTTGGCGGAGATGATGAGGATCAGTTGGCCGGGGCCTTCTTGCACCACCCGGGCGGCCGCCACCTTGCCGGCCTTGTCGGATGTTCGGAAGGTCCGCACACCCTGACCGCCCCTGGCGTGGCGGGGGTAGCTGGCCAACGGAGTGCTCTTCCCATAACCGTGTACGCTGACGATCAACAGATGGCTGTTGGGCGTCACCGTGCTCATGGCGACGACCTGGTCCTTGTTCAACAGCCGGATGCCCCTGACGCCGCCGGCGGTGCGGGAGCGGGGGGTCAGCCCGGTGATGGGGAACTTGATGGCCTGACCGTGCTCCGTCACCATGATCACGTCTTTGGCTTCGCCCACCTGGGCCACCGAGACCAACTCATCGCCCTGTTCCAGGTCAAACACGATGAGCCCGGAGGGGCGTATGCGGGTGAGTTCGCCCGTTTTCAGGGATTTTATCTCGCCTTTCTTGGTGGCCAACAAAAGCGGGTACTCGTCTCTGGGGTTATCGATGATGAGCATGGCCTGTATCGCCTCTCCCCGGTCAAGGGGCAGCAGGTTGGCCAGCAGCACGCCCCGGCTGGTGCGCGTAGAGTCACCGTGGATCTGATAAGCCTTCAGGGGATATACCCGTCCCCGGTTGGTGAAGAAGAACAGGGTGTCGTGGGTATCGACGACCACCAGGTCCATCACTGCGTCGTCTTCCCTGGTCCGCATCCCCAACACACCCTTGCCGCCGCGGTGCTGGGTGCGGAAGGTATCTGACGGCACTCGCTTCACGTAGCCTTTCTGGCTCAGGGTGATGATGGCGTCTTCATGGGGAATGAACGACTCGTCGGTCTGATCGGCGAGTTCGGCGTCATGGATCACCGTCCGGCGCGGGTTGTTGAAGGACTTTTTCAGCGCCTGAGTCTCTTGTTTAATCTCGGCCATGACCAATTCCGGGCTGGCCAACAGCGCCTCAAGCTCGGTGATCTTCGCGACCAGGTCTTCGTGCTCTTTCTCCAACCGTTCCCGCTCTAGAGCGGCCAAACGGCGAAGCTGCATATCCAAGATAGCCTGGGATTGGACCTCGCTCAGGTCCAAGGTCGACATCAGATTCGCCCGCGCCGCTTCAACGTCGGCGGAACTCCGGATGATCTGAATCACCTCATCCATCCGGTCCAAAGCCAACAGAAGCCCCTGGACCACGTGGTCGCGCTCTTGGGCTTTCTGCAATTGGAATTCGGACCGGCGGCGGACCACAACTTGACGGTGTTCGATGAACAGGACCAGACACCGCTTCAGCGGCAGCACTTGGGGCTGCCCGTCCACCAAAGCCAACATGATGGTGTTGAATGACGACCTGAGGGCGGTATGACGGAATAGGTTGTTCAACACCACGTAGGTCTGGGCGTCGCGGCGTAGTTCGATGACGATCCGCATGCCGTGGCGGTCGGACTCGTCCCGGATGTCGGATATCCCGTCCAGTTTCTTTTCCCTGGTGAGGCTGGCGATCTTTTCGACCAGGTGGGCCTTGTTCACCTGGTAGGGAATCTCGGTGATGATTATCTGTTCCCGGTCTCGGCTGCCCGGGATCTCTTCGATCTCGGTGGTGGCCTCCATGATGATGCGGCCGCGCCCGGTGGTGTAGGTGTCGAAGATGCCCTGGTGGCCCAGGATATTGGCGCCCGTTGGGAAATCGGGGCCTTTGACCGACCGCATCAACTGTTCTGTGGTGGTGTCCGGGTCGTCGATCAGGCTGATAACGGCGTCGCAGATCTCTCCCAGGTTGTGGGGCGGGATGTTGGTGGCCATACCCACGGCGATGCCCGACGCGCCGTTGATCAGCATGTTGGGCAAGCGGGCCGGCAGGACGGTTGGCTCAGTCAGGGAGTCGTCGAAGTTTGGGGTGAAATTGACGGTGTTTTGGTCGATATCCGCCAGCAATTCCTCTGCGATGGGGGCCAGCCGGGCTTCGGTGTACCGCATGGCCGCCGGAGGGTCGCCGTCGACGCTGCCGAAGTTACCCTGACCAGCGATCAGCGGGTAACGCAGTGAGAAGTCCTGGGCCATTCGGACCAGGGCGTCGTATACGGAACCTTCACCGTGGGGATGGAACTTTCCCAGCACCTCTCCGGCGATCCTGGCGCTCTTACGATAGGCGGAGCCGGGGCGGATACCCATATCGTGCATCGCGTATAAGATGCGGCGGTGGACCGGTTTCAGCCCGTCCCGCACGTCGGGAAGCGCTCTGGAGACGATGACGCTCATCGCATAGTTCAGGTACGACGTGCGCATCTCCACTTCAATGCGGATCGGAACGATGCTCGAATCCGGCTGTTCTGGGCTAGTTGTCACCATCAGTCAATGCTCCTTAAGGCTCCACTATCGGAATAAACGGTCTTCAGTCTGTCAGCGGTAAAGGGCCGGCGCGTTGGATAAGGCGTCGTACCGTGTCTCTGCCGCGATGACGAAACTTGGTTGCGGGCTGGTTTGATCGGGGTCAGGCGGCGAATTCGGAGACGAAGATCTCGGCCCGCTCGTGCAACCCCAGGAACAGGTTGCCGAACATCTTGGGGACCTCGTCTTGCCGCTCCGGATGACACTGCAACCCGATCACCCAGCTATGTTCCGGGCTCTCCAGCCCCTCGATCAACCCATCCTCCACCTCGTATGCCGTGGTCATCAGGCGCGGCGCCCGCTGGGCTTCTTTCAGCCCCTGGTGATGCAGGCTGTTCACCTTGAAGATGCCCGCCATTCCAATCACCGCCGCAGCCTTGGCTCCCGGCGAGATGTATATCTGGTGGTAGGCAGACTCCCAATTTCCGTCGATCTTCTGAGATTTGTGGTCCGGCAGGTCCTGTATCAGCTTGCCGCCAAAGGCTACGTTCAATAATTGCATGCCCCGGCAGATGGCCAGCACCGGCATGTCGCGGCCCAAGGCGTATTCCAGGATACGCAATTCCAGGTCGTCCAGAGGCCGGCGAAGTTCCAATCCGGCGTCCGGGTCCGGCTCCTCCCCATAGAGGGTGGGATCAATATCCGGTCCGCCGGGGAGGAGGAGACCGCCGGTGTCCCGCATCAATTCTTCCGTGTCTACGTCAGCGTGATCATCCGGAATCAGAACTCGCACAGCCGCCCCTGCGGATTCCATCACTTCAACGTAAAGGCGTGCGTTCTTGGCGCTGGAAGAGGTAATAGCTACGATTGCCATATGACATAACATTGTATCCTATTTGTGCCTACAGTTACAGTGTTCCAGCGTCGGGGTTGGACCGGTTTTCGTGCGTGTCAACGCCTTATATCGTTTGCTCCCACCCACCATATTTTGATAAGCTATCAACCAGGGATTCAACTAGAAATCCATACGCGGTTCGGAGATTCCAGGTGATATTCTCTTCGGGATGATTGAGCATAGATGTCAACTGGAAATCTGGCGGTTATAGGCATTAAAACGAGGGATTAGATGAGAGAAGTTATCCAGGGTGCGATTGACGACTTGAAAGACGGTCAACCCTGTGTTCTGGCCACCGTCGTGCGGACCAAGGGCTCCACGCCCCAGAAGGCGGGCGCCATGCTGCTGGTCCGGCAGGACGGCAGTGGAGTGGGGACTTTGGGTGGGGGTTGTGTCGAGGGCGACATCTGGTTCGCGGCCAAAGAGATCCTGCGGCAGAACGGAGGCCCCGAGTTCAAAGACTACTATCTGAACGAAGATATCGCCGCCCGCGACGGGCTGGTCTGCGGCGGCACCATGTATTTCTATCTGGAACCGCTGCGGGAGCCAGAGGACTTCTTGTCCATCGGCAGCGAGATCGTGGAAGCCTACGACGGCGGCCACCCGGTAAGCCTGGCCATCGTGGTCAACGCCAAGGACGGCGGCCCCGCCCTGGGCTCGAAACTGCTATTACGTTCCGACGGCTCGATCACCGGTTCGCTGGGCAATGCCGAGTTGGACACACAGGCCATCGAGATCGCTCATAAGGTCGCCGACGTGGGCAGTAATGAGTCATTCAGCACCGCCGACGGCACCGAGGTATTTGTTGAGGGGTTCACCACTCCCCCGACTTTGGTGATGGTGGGCGGCGGACACGTTGGCAAGGCCACCGCGGACCTGGCCCATTCCCTGGGCTACCGGGTCTATCTGGTGGACGACCGGCCCGAGTTCTGCAACGAAGAGCGGTTCCCCTACGCGGAACAAAGGGTGGTCGAAACCTACGACAAATGGACGGACCACCTTGATCTGAACGTGAACTCATTCGTGGTGGTGGCGACCAGGGGCCATCGCTATGACGATATGGCATTGGAATCGGCGCTGAAGACCCGCGCCCGGTACATCGGAGTGCTGGGCAGCCGGCGCAAGACCATCATGATATATAGGCGCCTGCTGCAGCAGGGCGTGACCTTGGAGCGCCTTAAAGAGGTCCACTCGCCCATCGGCCTGAACATCGGCGCCCTTGAGCCTGAAGAGTTGGCCGTGAGCATCATGTCTGAGATCATCATGGTCCGGCGCGGCGGAGACGGCGGGCAGATGCAGATGGACGAGCGGTACATCGACCGGGCGGCCAAAATCGCCGAACGCACGCCTGATAGCACGGTGGAAGTCTAGGCCCCGGCCCCATGCCCGGAGTTTGGGCGATACTATTGTCCGCCGGCGAGTCCAGCCGCATGGGCCGCTTGAAAGCCTTGCTTCCTTGGCGGAACACCACTCTTATCGAATACCAACTCCGGTCGCTGCTGGATGCTGGCGTCCAGCAGGTCGTCGTGGTGTTGGGCCATGACGCGGACCGTCTCAAGCCCATCGTTGATGCCGTCGAAGGCGCATCGTGGACGCTCAATCACGATTACCTACAGGGCAAGACCACCTCACTCAAGACCGGTGTCGCGGCGCTGGCCGGCCAGCAACTATCGGACGTGCTGTTACTGAACGTGGACCAGCCCCGAAGCGCGGACACGGTACGGACCTTGTTGGAGCGCCACCAGGCGTCATCTTTCCGGATAACCATCCCGACCCACGGCGGCAAAGGCGGTCACCCCATCCTCATAGCGGCCGATTTGCTGCCCGAGTTGGCGGAGATCGAAGAGGAATCCCAAGGTCTGAAAGCGGTGGTGCGGCGGCACGCGGAGGCAACGGAGCGGTTTGAAGTGGATGACCCCACGGTGCTCTTGGATCTGAACACACCGGAGCAATACCAAAAAGCCCTGGAATCTGGCTTGTAGCCGGCGCCGAAACCAGCCCACGCTGATGCCAATTCAGTCATTCCGGCCCTCGCCGGAGTGAAGAAGGTCTGTAGGCGCGGGTTTCCAACCCGCCATGTTAATCTCCGGCGAAGGTTATCGATGCGAAGATGACGATATGGAAAAACATGACAGCCCGCAATGTTTATCCTTTTAGAAGCGCGCCGTACGATGGCTAGGGCGGGTTGGAAACCCGCCTCTACGTTGCGTTACGGCTTAATCAGTGATGGCGAGCGAGGGCAGCCCTGGTCTCTCTAGTCGGCCAGCGGCTCGCGCTGCACGAACTTACCCGGCAGGGCCAGGGACGCCAGGAAGCCCAGGAAGAACAGCCCAGAGGCGAAGTAGAACGCGGCGTGCCAGCCCACGTATTCCACCAAAACCCCGGCGAGGACCGACGCCATGGCCCCGAAGAAGGCGTTGCTGCCCCACATCAGTCCGATGAATGTTCCTTCAAGGCCCTTGCCCGCGGCAACGTCGATGGCCGCCGCCTGCGTGAGGGAGTTGACCGAGAACAAGAACAGTCCGAACATCAGCACTGAGAAGGTCATTCCCAGCCCGTCTCCCCCCAGGGCCATGGTCACCGGGAAGATGACGGCTGAGGCCATGATGAACATGATTATGGGCTTTCTTCCGATTCGGTCTGAAAGAGCCCCGAATAGCGGTCCGGCGAATATCCCTGGCGCCGCCAGCAGGGCCACGTGGAACCCGACCCAAAAATTGCTCATGCCCAACTGGTCCGATAGATACAGGGGAATCACCCAAAGCAGGGACCTGTCCCCCATGCCGCGCACGGCTGAGACCGTGAATATCCACCACATACCGGTGCCGCGGAAGGACTCCCGCATCTCTGTGATCTGCTTCTTGAACTTGGCCCGGTAATCGACGCCTTCAATCTTGGGACCGCCCACGTTGCGGAGCACGTAGAATATCACCACGGCGAAGACGAGAAGCACCGGGGTGCCGCCGCCCATGATCCAACGCCAGCCAACGGCCCCCAGTAGCACTCCGACGACCAAAGGGCCCAGCCAATCGCCGATATTTCCCGTGGAACGGTGCAGCGAGATGTACAGGCCTCGTCGCTTGGGGAACCGTTGGGCCAGCAGTCCCAGGGCGGGCGGGTGCCACAAGGCAGTTCCCGCCGAAGCCAGCGCCAAGGAAGCCAGGATCAGCCCGTAGGTGGGAGCGATGGACACCAGGAAATAACCGATGGCTATCAGGCTCATGCTGAAGGCGAGTATGTGGGCCCGCCGGTGCTGGAACATATCGACGAAGAACCCGCCGGTCATGCTCGTTGCGCCGCCGGATAGCTGTCTTACCGCATCCAGCAACCCCGCCTGGATGGGAGCGAGCCCCAGGGCGACGTAGATCTGGGGGATCAGCACCAAGAAGGCGCGGCCGTACATGTGCTCCAGCGTGTGGGCGCCGATCACACTGGTGGCCATCACCGAGTCTTTGGTGCGGTTGTATTCGGGGCCGGCGATAGCCTGAGGGTCTACAGCTTCAGCCAATGGTTCTCTGTCCCCTTTATATCTGTCTCATGCGTGGGCGATACGCCGAACACACGATGGCGAGTATACACCGGTGTCTATTCCGGCAACAGCGGTCGCGGCCCGGTTAGCTCCAGTTACAGGCCGGGGAATATACGGCGCGTTTAGTAGTCGTAGAAGAGCTGCTGCAGTTCCTGACGGTCTTTGGTTACGGTCAGACCCAGCATCAGGAGGACCCGGGCTTTCTGGGGCAGCAGGTTGTCCGAAACCATGAATCCCTGTTCTTCCTTCTTTGGGGTCATCACCACCCTGCCGGCGGTGGCGCGGGTCGCCAAGACCACGGGGACGCCGTCGTCCACCAACTTGACCGCGGCTTCGGTCACCGCCGGAGGAAAGCTGCCACCGCCAAACCCGGCCAAGACCAAGCCGTCGGAGTGGTTGTTCCGCACGGCGTCCACCAGCAATCCATCCGCCCCGGCGTAGGAGTAGACGATGTCCACTCTGGGCAGGCCAGTCATGCCGTCTACCATGAAAGGTGTGTTGACGGTGTGGCGGCGCAGGGGCGCCCGGTAGAACACGACCTTCCCGTCGGAATCGGCGTATCCCAAGAACCCAAGTTCGTTGGGACGGAAGGTCTCCACTCGAAAGGTGCTGGCCTTGGTCACGTCCCGGCCGCACTGGATCTCGTTATTCAGCACCGTCAACACCCCCAGGCCGGCGGCATCCGGGCAGGCGGCGGTCCGCACCGCGTCCAGCAGATTCAGGTCGGAATCGGTGCTAAGCGCCGTGGGCGGCCGCATGGCCCCGGTGATCACCACCGGATTGGCGGATTTGACGGTCAAGTGGAGGAAATAGGAGGTCTCTTCCAAGGTGGCGGTTCCGTGGGTAATGACCACACCCGCCACA
>JACZYV010000061.1:0-15215 GCA_022570905.1 Chloroflexota bacterium | reverse complement strand
GGACGTTTCTGATGTTGAAGAAGACACGCGTGGCACCTTCAAAATAACGGGTTAGAGGGGTCGCCAACAGTCGAATATCAGGCGTGATATGGCCTGAATGGCCGGGCTGCCGGCAGTCCAAATTGTAGCATAGGGGTTTAGTGGGGGCTATACTATCCACCACTCCAAACGAGGTGCGATGTTATGCCGCCGGAAGTGCGGGTTATCGGTATCGAGGGCATGCCTGAGTTCAAGGACGGCGACGACCTGGCCGGGCCGATGATGGACGCCGCCCAGGCCCAGGGCACGCCCATCGAGGCCGGAGACATCCTGGTGGTGACTCAGAAGATCATCTCCAAGGTCGAGGGCAAGGTCGTTAAGTTGGGAGATGTGGAGGCTTCGCCCCTGGCCATCGCCATCACCGAGGGCCACCGAAGGGACCCGCGCCACACCGAATGGATCCTCCGGGAATCAAAACGGATCGTGCGCATGGACCGGGGGGTGATCATCTCCGAGACCAAGCACGGTTTTTACTGCGCCAACGCCGGCATCGACGCCTCCAATATTCCGGGCGACGACACCTTGGCGTTGCTGCCAGACGACTCCGACGCCTCGGCCCGGGCCATCCGGCAGGCGGTGAGGGACCGGCTGGGCGTGGACGTGGCGGTGATAGTGTCCGACACCTTTGGCCGGCCCTGGCGCAACGGGGCCACCGACGTGGCCATCGGCGTCGCCGGGATCGACCCCATCCACAGCTATGTGGGTCAGATGGACAGCCACGGCCATGAGATGTTCACCACCGAGATCGCCGTCGGCGACGAACTGGCCGCCGCCGGGGAATTGGTGGGCGGCAAGGTGGCGGGCGTCCCCGTGAGCATCATCCGGGGCTACGATTACATCCCCATGGAAGACGCCAGCATCCAGCGCATCCTGCGGGGGTCTGAAAAAGACCTTTTTAGGTAGCCGCTTATCGTCAGCCTGGCCGTCACACCCCCTGTCATTTTAAGGCGTTCCCGACGCGTCGGGAAAGAATCTCATTGCCACCTCCGGGCGGCGCTTATCATGAGCAATGAGACACTCAGGATGACGGGCTTGGAAAGGCAGGCTTAGTTCTCCTCTGAAGCCCCAGCAGGAGCATCGTCATCGGCGAACAGAGGGAGTTGTTGTTCCCGCGGCTCCTCCGGCTCCCCGGCTTCCGGGTCGTCGCCAAATTTGCTCATGCCGACGCCCAGCAGACGGAAGGTCCGGCCCGGCTCCAGTTCCGCCGCCAGCAGCGCCCAGGCCGCCTCTTTGATCGGCTCTTCGGCGTTGGTGTGGTAGGGCAGGGTGGACTGGCGGGTGAAGGTGGTGAAGTCGGCCAAGCGCAGCTTCACCGTGACCGTGCGGCCCTTGAGGCCTTTTCGTTCCAACGAATTGGCCACCCCCACCGCTTTCCGCTCCACCACGCTTCTGAGCTCGGTCTCGTCCCCAACGTCGTTGGCGAAGGTGGTCTCGGAAGATATGGATTTGGTGGCCCGCTCGGTATGCACTTCCTCATCGTCCCGTCCCATGGCCTTGTCACGGACGCTTGCCGCGCGTTGGCCGAACATCTTGGCGAACCACTCCAGCGGTTGTTCCGCCAACTGGCCGATGGTCTCGATGCCCTCCCGGTGCAGCCGTTCCGCGGTCTTGGGGCCGATGCCCCACAGTTTGTTCGCTGCTAAAGGCGCCAAGAACGCCGCTTCGTCTCCGGGCTGGACGACCACCAGACCGTCGGGCTTGTCCAGGTCCGAGCCGATCTTCGCGACCGTCTTGCAGGTGCCCACTCCCACGGATAGGACCAGCCCGGTCTCATCGAAGACGCGGCGTTTGAGGTCCAGGGCGATGGCCAGCGGTTTCTGGCCTGCTGCCACCACCGCCGTGATATCCAGATAGGCCTCGTCCAAAGAGAGCGATTCCACCAGGTTGGTGAGGTCCCGAAAGATGCTCATCACCTCGCCCGACTTCTCCCGGTAACGCCCGAACCTGGGCGGGACGATGATCCCTTGAGGACAACGGTTAACGGCGGTCCGCATGGGCATGGCCGAGTGCACGCCAAACTCCCGGGCTTCATAAGAAGCCGTGGCGACCACGCCCCGGTTCTCCGGCCGGCCGCCGACCAGCACCGGCTTGCCCGCCAGTTCCGGGTTGTCCAACTGCTCGACGGCAGCGTAGAAGGCGTCCAGGTCGGCGTGGATGATATGCCGCAAAGGCCAAGACCTCGATTCCCGGAAACTGAGCCGCCCAAAACCGGGATAGCTTATTTTACTGCGATTGGCGGCTGTGGTCAGCCAGACGGTTTCAGGCGGTTGATGGTGATTATCACCTGATTCTCACGGCCAAACCCCGATCGACGGTCTACTCTTAGGTTGACAGGACGGTGGCGCAAGTATATAAACGAACGAACATTCATTTTTAAAAACGAACGTCCGTTTTTTAAAGGTGTGCCATGCCGAAAATAACTGAAGCCCATGCGGAAGCCCGCCGGCAGCAGATCATGGATGCCGCCAAGGCCTGTTTCTCCCGTCAGGGGTTTCACCAGACCAGCATCCAGGACATCTGCCAGGAGTCCGGGCTGAGTCCGGGGGCGGTCTACAAGTATTTCCCCAGCAAGGAACACATCATCGCGGCCTCCTGCCGCGAATGTCAGCAGGACCTGGCCAACTTCATCACCGCGGCGAAGGCGCAGGGCAGTTCACCATTGGAATCCCTGGATTTCATCTTCGACCACGGGCTGGAGATGCTCAGTGCGGAGGCTTTCCGTGACGGGACCATAATGAATGTCCAGGTCTGGTCGGAGGCCATGCGCAGTGAGGAGGTCCGAGAAGCCCTGTTGGAAGGGACCTTCGAGACCCTGGTCCGGGCGTTAACCGAGCTGTTCGAAGACGCTCAGGCGCGGGGCGAGGTTGACCCGGAGCTGGACCCGCGGGGTTTGGGAGTCACCACGATGGGGATGTTCCACGGCCTGGTTCTGCACAAGTCTCTGGACTCCCAGGTCGACATAAGCGCCTGTGGCGACGCCATGCGCGCGCTGTACCATGGTCTATTCCGGGCGGCGGCGGATGCGGGGTGACCCGCCCTGTCATCCCGGTCCCGTCTGTATCTGATATCTGGTCAAGGGAGTAGTAAGCATGTCCGTGAACCTTTCCACCGAGTCCATCGCCCGGGCCTCCAGCCGGAAGCCCTGGGTGACCATCGGCATATGGGTCTTGGTGTTTATCATCGCCGCGATGTTGCGGGCCAGCCTCTTTGAGGACGCCATCACCACCGAGTTTGCCATCACCAACAATCCTGAGTCGGCGGTCGCCAATCAACTGATCGAGAACAGACTGACCGGCCCCAGGGGCACCAACGAAGTGGTGATAGTCCAGTCTCCGGAGTCGGTGGTTGACGACCCGGAATTCCGGGAGATCGTCGATTCCATCCACGCCGGTCTGGCCGCCCTGGGACCGGAGATCATCCGGCAGAGCACCTTGTTAAATTACTTCCAGGTCCAGGCCGGGTTCTTGGTTTCCCAAGACCGCCGGACCCTGATCATCCCCTTCACCATGGCCGGGACCGTGGATGATGCCAGCGAACACATAGGCGATGTGGCTGGCGTGGTCGATGGTTTCAAGACCGTTCCGGGCTTCAAGGTGATCATGACCGGACAGGCCACGGTGGGCAAAGATTTCCAAGAAGTGGCCCAAGAAGGGCTTCTGAAGGGCGAGATCTTCGGCGTGCCCATAGCGCTGCTGATCTTGGTTGTGGTGCTGGGCGCCGTGGTGGCCGCGGTGATACCGCTGATCATGGCGGTGGTGTCCATCGTGCTGGCCATGGGGCTGGCGTCGCTGGCGGGCCAGCTCTACGAGTTGTCCTTCTTCGTTGAGAACATGATCACCATGATCGGGTTGGCGGTGGGCATCGACTACTCGTTGTTCTTCTTGACGCGGTTCCGGGAGGAGCGCGCCAAGGGCCTGGAAAAATTGGCGGCGATAGCCCGCGCGGGCGGGACGGCCAACCGGACGGTGGTGTTCAGCGGCATCACCGTGGTGCTGGGCTTCACCGGGATGCTGCTGGTGCCCTCCAACGTGTTCATCGGGATCGGGCTGGGCGTGATCTTCGTGGTGGTGGCCTCGGTCTTGGCCGCCCTGACCCTGATGCCCGCCATAGTGAGCGTTCTTGGCGACAAGATCAACAAACTCTCGGTCCCATTCATCGGCAACCCGGGGTCGAATTACGAAGAGTCCGGGTCCGGCGGTTTCTGGGACTGGGTGTCGCGGACCGTCATGGGGAAGCCGGTCGTCAGCCTGTTGCTGGCCGGTGGTCTCCTTGTCGCCGCCGCCGTCTTCTTCTTCGACATCCAGACGGGCTCGTCCGGCGTGGCATCATTCCCCGACGGCATCGAGTCCAAAGAGGGGTTCCAGATCCTGGAGAGGGAATTTTCGGCGGGAGAAGTCTCGCCCGTCGAGATAGTCATCGAAGGAGACGTGAGTTCCCAGGGAGTGCAGGCGGCCATCGGCAGGCTCACCGCCGTCCTATCGACAGACCCGTCATTCGGGCGGCCGAAGCCACTGGTGATCAGCGAAGACGGGGAGGTGGGCCTTTTGGCGGTGCCGGTGGCGGGCGATTCCTCCAACCAGACCTCCATCGACTCCATCAGGCGGCTGCGCAGCGAATATGTGCCTGAGGCGTTCCAGGGCGTCCCAGCCGGGGTTTACGTGACCGGGGAAACCGCCATGAACATCGATTTCTTCGACATGTCGAAGAACGCGGCCGCGGTGGTGATCCCCTTCGTGCTGGCAGTCAGTTTCCTGCTGCTGATGGTCGTCTTTCGCTCGCTCATCGTGCCGGTCAAGGCGATCATTCTCAACCTGCTTTCCGTGGGTGCGACCTACGGGATACTGGTGCTCGTCTTCCAGAAGGGCGTGATGGCCGACGTGTTGGGCTTTCAGCAGGCCGGGACCGTCGAGGCGTGGATACCCATCTTCCTCTTCGCCATCATCTTCGGTCTTTCCATGGACTACCACGTGTTCCTGTTGAGCCGGATACGGGAGCGGTTCGACCAAACCCTGGACAACACCGAGTCGGTGGCATTCGGTATCCGTTCCACCGGGCGGCTGATCACCGGCGCTGCGCTCATCATGGTGGCGGTGTTCTGGGGCTTCGCCGCGGGCGACCTGGTGGCGCTGCAGCAGATGGGCTTCGGCCTGGGGATCGCCATACTGTTGGATGCCACCATCGTCCGCATGGTCTTGGTCCCCGCCAGCATGAAGCTCCTGGGCAGATGGAACTGGTATCTGCCCACGTGGCTGGAGCGGATGCCGGACTTCCGGGTCGAGCCCGCCAGAGAGGCGGTAATCCCGGCGCCGGCCGACGACTAAATCCTTTATCCAAGTACATGACAGGTTGGCAGCACGAGAAGGCCCTGCTCCTAGACAGGAGCAGGGCCTTCTCGTCATTCGCAGTAGAATCCTGACCGCCCGTTTCGTTGAAGCCATCACTTGCCAACGGCTACAATATGAAAGATTGCACCAGAATGAATGCCCGAGGGCTGCGCCGCCAGCCCGGTGATTAAAAAGGCATCAAAATCAATGAAATTCAAAGACCTGAGAGAATTCATAAGTTTCCTTGAAGAGAAGGGTGACCTGTGCCGAATCACCGAGCCGGTCAACCACGAGCTGGAGATCATCGAGATCACCGACCGGGTGATCAAGTCCGGCGGCCCGGCCCTTTTGTTCGAGAACGTGACCGGCTTCGACACCCCGGTGTTGATCAACATGTACGGGTCACAGCAGCGGGTGGCCTGGGCCCTGGGGGTTGATAACTTGGACGCCCTGGTGGGCCGGGTTGAAGGCATGTTGGACCTGATGCACGGCCCGCCCAAGGGGCTCATGAACAAGCTGCGCACGTTGGGCCAATTGGTGCATCTGGGCTCATTTCAGCCCAAGACGGTGAACAACGGCCCCTGCCAGGAGGTGGTGATCGAGGGAGACGACGTCGATCTTTATCGATTCCCCATCCTCAAATGCTGGCCCTTGGACGGCGGCCCCTTCGTAACCCTTCCCCTGGTCATCACCAAAGACCCGGAGACCGGAATCCAGAATTACGGCACCTACCGGATGCAGGTCTACGACAAACAGACCACCGGCATGCACTGGCAGACCCATAAGGTCGGTACGCACCACTACCGCATGGCCCACGAACTTGGGCTGGAGAAAATGGATGTGGCGGTGGCCCTGGGCGGCGACCCAGCCACCATCTGGACCGGCTCGGCGCCGCTGCCGCCTGACATGGACGAGATGGCGTTGGCCGGGTTCCTGCGCGAAGAGGGCGTGGAGATGGTCAAGGCCAAGACCAGCGACCTGCTGGTGCCGGCCCAAGCCGAGATCGTGCTGGAGGGATACGTTACGCCCGGCGAAGAGCGGGAGGAGGGCCCCTTCGGCGACCACACCGGCTACTATTCCATGGAAGACCCCTATCCGGTATTCCATGTTACCTGCATCACCCGCCGAAAAGCGCCCATCTATCCGGCCGCCATCGTGGGCCGCCCTCCCATGGAGGACTACTACATGGGCAAGGTGACCGAGCGGGTTTTTCTGCCCCTGATGAAGATGATCCTGCCCGAGGTCGTGGACATCAACATGCCCGCCGAGGGCTCATTCACCAACCTGGTCATCGTGTCCATAAAAAAGGAATATCCGGGCCAGGGCCGCAAGGTCATGCACGGCCTCTGGGGGCTGGGGCTGATGAGCCTGGTCAAGACAATCATCGTGGTGGACCATAACGTGGATGTCCACAACATATCCGAGGTTGCTTGGCGAGTGACCAACAACATCGACCCGGCAAAAGATTTCGTGTTCATCGACGGGCCCATCGATGACCTGGACATCGGATCGTCTACGCCTAAGTTCGGCAGCAAGGTTGGCATCGACGCCACCATCAAGGGCCCTCTGGAAGGCGGCCGCCAGCGGGACTGGCCGCCGGACATAGCCATGGACCCGGCGGTGAAAGAGCTGGTCGACCGGAAATGGAATGACTACGGCATCTCCGGCCCGGAGCAAACCCGGTCCAAGTGAAACCGGAACCTTCAGCCGCGCCAGACGCAGCGATATGAGAAGATACTGAACGTGTCTGCCGCCAGAGCAATAAAAACCCCCGCCGGGATAATCGCCACCAGGGTGCCCCGCTACCTCAGCACCATCCGCATCTGGGAGTCCCTCTACGCCCTGCCCTTCTGTTTCATCGGAATGGTGCTGGCCGCTGACGGATGGCCTGGTTGGAGTGTTTTCATCTGGATCACGGTGGCCTTGACCGGGGTTCGGACCCTGGGCATGGCGGCCAACCGGTTCCTCCACAGGGAGGAAGACGTCCACAATCCCCGCACCGCCAACCGCCACCTACCCACGGGCAAACTGAAACCCTTTGAGGTGTTTGGGCTGATGGTGTTGGGAACCGGCGTGTTTTTCTACGCCGCCGCCCAGTTGAACGGCCTGGCCCTGGCCCTGGCGCCGGTGGCCGCGGCCTACGTGGTCCTGTACTCATTCGCCAAGTACCACACCTGGGCCTGCCATTTCTTGTTAGGCTGGGCCCTGGCCATCTCTCCGTCGGCGGCTTGGATCGCCGTCACCGGCCGGCTCGCCCCTGAAGCCGTGCTGCTGTCGGTGGTGGTCGCTCTGTGGGCGGGCGGGTTCGACATCGTCTACGGTTGCGCCGACATCGAATTCGACAAGAAATATGGTGTTAACTCTCTGCCCAAACGCTTCGGCGTCGCCGCCGCTCTGCGGACCACCAGGGTGATGCATGCCGGCGCCGCGGCCGCTCTTCTGATTCTGGGCTTTTGGATGGATCTGTCCTTCTATTATTTCATCGGCTGGGCCATCGCAGTCAGCTTGTTGGCCGTGGAGAACTGGTTGCTCAAACCCGGCGATCTCTCCAAACTGCGTTCGCCCCTCTTTCAATACAACAGCGTCATCTCCATGGTGCTGCTCCTATTTACCGTCCTGGCGGTTGAGTTATGACAGATATGAAAACGAAACCGGTGGTGGTCGGGATAACCGGCGCCAGCGGATCGGTGATGGCCCGGGCCACGGTTGACGCGCTGCTGCGCCGGGACATACCCACCGTGGCGCTCTGTTCCAACGCCGCCCGCCTGGTCTGGCAGGAGGAGATGGACGAGAATTTCAACGACACGTTGATCGAATGGCAGGAACACCCGGCCTTCGTCCATTACCCGATCAACGACCTGAGAGCGCCGGTGGCCAGCGGCACCTATCCCACCGCGGGCATGGTGATCGTTCCCGCCAGCATGAACAGCATCGCATCCCTGGCCGGAGGTCTGTCCGGCAACCTCCTCCTTCGCAGCGCCGACGTCTGTTTGAAGGAACGGCGGCCGCTGGTCCTGGTGCCCAGGGAGACGCCACTGCACAGCATCCATCTGAATAACATGCTGACCCTGAGCCGCATGGGAGCTGTGGTAATCCCACCAGAGCCGGCCTTTTACTTGAAACCCAAGGGCATCGGCGACATAGTGGATTTCGTGGTGGCCCGCATCTTCGTGGCCCTGGGTCTGGACCAGGCCATGCCAGAAAACATGCAATATCAGGGTCCAGAGGCCTAGTCCGGCCCCGCTTATGGCTGAACTCAAAGGCGCTGAGAAACAACGTTACGTCGCTGAACTCTTCTCTCGCATATCGGGACGTTACGACCTGATGAACGACCTGATGACCCTGGGCATGCACCGCCGCTGGAAACGGCAGACCGCCGCGCTGGCAACCCAAGGGCTCAGCGGACCAGCGATCGACGTGTCCAGCGGGACCGGGGACCTGGCGCTGGAATTGGCGCGGCGTCCGGAAGTAAACCATGCCGTGGGTCTGGACCTGCTGCGGGGAATGGTCGCGCGGGCCGAGTCCAAGATCGCCAAGCGCGGGATGTCCGGTTCGGTCACCATGATGACCGGCGATGCCCTCTCTTTACCCTTCGCCGACGACAGTTTTGCCTGCGCCACCGCCGGGTTCAGCCTCCGTAACATGCCCGACGTAGAGAAAGCCTTATCCGAGATGGTCCGCGTGGTGCGCCCGGGTGGCCGGGTGGCCATATTGGAGCTTTCCCCCATGCGCCACGGCCTGAGGTCGGCCTTCTTCCGGCCGGTGTTTCACGGCTTGGCGCCGTTGATCGGCAGTTTGGTGGCCGGTGACCGGTCCGCCTACTCATACCTCCCCAAGTCGGTCGATCATTTTCTGGAGGCCGGGCGGCTGGCGGATATGTTGTCGAGCCTGGGATTGGATGAAGTTAGGTACCGGCGGCTTGGCTTCGGAACGGTTGCCGTCCATTGGGGCGTAAAGATAGGACGAGCAGATCAGGGCCGGGGTTGACCGGGACCACCAGGAGCGGCCGGGAATCCCTCCCCCGTGATGCTCTCGTAAAATAGCGGAATCCCGGTTGTTTATCGCCCATAGCTAAGTTAAAATGAGTACCATATTGCGGTATTCGACACCCCATCCCTGGCAATAACTGCCAGTGGCGATTATCAACAGAAGACCGATCATGGCTACCTTACTCGACAAACTAGAACCGATGTTTCGCCGCTACCGTGAGATTGAAGAATCCATGGCGGACCCTGAAGTCGCGGCTAATTTCGAGCGCATTCAGGAATTGGCCCGGGAACGGGCTTCTCTGGAATATCTGGTCAAGGTCGGCAGCGAATACAAAGAGTTGGTCAACGAGATAGATGACCTCGAGTCCTTGGCTCGGGACGGCTCGGAGCCGGAGTTGGTCCAGATGGCCAAGGAAGAGCTGGAGGTTGCCCAGGCCAAATTGGAAGGGCTAACCCAAACGCTGCGGATGGCCCTGCTTCCAAAGAACCCCAACGACGAACGCGACGTGATAATGGAGATACGGGCGGGCACCGGCGGGGCCGAGGCCGGTATCTTCGCCGCCGACCTATACCGGGCCTATTCCCGTTACGCCCTGAACCAAGGTTGGAAGGTCGAGGTGATGGACTCCAACCCCACAGAGGTTGGCGGGTTCAACAAGATTGTATTTGAGATCCAAGGGAAGAATGTTTTCAGCCGTGTGAAGTTTGAAAGCGGCGTGCACCGGGTCCAGCGTATCCCCAACACCGAGACCCAGGGCCGTATCCACACCTCGACAGCCACGGTGGCAGTGTTGCTGGTGGTGGACGAGGTAGAGGTGAAGATCGACCCCAACGACCTACGGATCGATATCTTTCACGCCGGCGGCCACGGCGGACAGAACGTCAACAAGGTTGCCACGGCCGTCCGCATAGTCCACGAGCCTTCGGGGCTGACCGTTGTCTGTCAGGATGAACGTTCCCAATTCAAGAACAAGCAGCGGGCCATGTCCATGCTCCGGTCACGGTTGTTCGAAGCCGAGCAGATCCGTCACGACGCCGAGATCAGCGAAACGCGCCGCTCCCAGGTGGGCGGGGCGGAACGCTCGGAGAAGATCCGCACCTATAATTATCCCCAGGACCGGGTCACCGACCACCGCAGCAGCTTGAGCTTCCATGATATTCCCCGGCTCATGGATGGCGGCCTGGATGACATGTTCGAGCAGTTGAGCGCCTGGGATGAAGAACGCCTACTTGGCGAAGACACCGCCTAAGCGGCAGCGCCAGCGCCACAGGCGCGTTTTCACAGTTGCCCTTGCCCCAAAGGTTCTCACCTAAGCGTAACTCGTCTACTTCGAACTCACAGTTGAATTTTTAGGATAGAAAGCTGTCTATGGCAATTCTTCGCAGCGTCATTCAAGATACCCATCAGAAGCTGGAAGCCGCCGGAATCCCCGACGCCCGCTTGGAGGCCGAGGTGCTGGTGATGAACGTGATGCGCATGCCCCGGCAGAGCATCTTTTCCGCGCAGGAGACCGAGGTTTCCGGGCAGCAACAGACCGCTCTGGATGCCTTTTTGGAGCGCCGCTTAGACCGGGAGCCCTTGGCTTATATCCTGGGCCAGCGTGAGTTCTACGGCATCAACGTGATCCTCACACCGGCGGTGCTGATACCGCGCCCGGAGACCGAGGGGCTGGTGGAACATGCCCTGTTCATGGCCATGATGGGGATGGAGTCCACCGAGTTGATCATCGCCGACGTTGGCACCGGCAGTGGGGCCATCGCCGTCAACCTGGCCATCCACCTGCCGGCGGCAAAGATCTACGCCGTGGACGTGGACGATGCTGTGCTGGACGTTGCAGCCTATAACGTCCGGGCCCACGGTGTGGCGGACCGGGTGAGCCTGGCCATCGGCGACCTGCTGGACGCCGTGCCCGAGCCCGTAGACCTGATCGTGGCAAACCTCCCTTACATCCCGACGGAACGGATTCCAACGCTCCAGCCGGAGGTCCAACAAGAGCCCGTATTGGCCCTGGACGGCGGCGCTGACGGACTGGACCTGGTGCGCCGGCTATTGACCCAGGCGGATTCCAAGCTGAAGGACCACGGGATCATCCTGCTGGAACTCGATCCAGAGCAGGTCCCGGTGGTCCAAAAGCTGGCGTTGGAGCATTTTCCAGAAGGTTCCACCAGCGTGGAAAAGGACCTGGCCGGCATGGACCGTATCCTGGCCATTTACCGGCAAGCGCCCGAATAAATCCGGCGAAAGAATCGGCTGATATCAGCGATGTCTCGACCGCCAAGGTTTGACGGAAATCAAGGCCCACAGGATGCTGGCGGTAGCGGTCGCGGCGGCGATGTCGACAACGACGTCCGCTGCGGTGGCTGACCGGCCGCTGACGAAAGTCTGATGGTATTCGTCGGATATGGCGAACAGCGAAGAAAATACCACTACTGATATCACCCATCGCAGATCAGGGCCCCGTTTCCACCCCCACAGAGCCGTCTGAAGCAGCGCCGCGAGGACCGCATAAAGCAACACGTGCCCGGCGTAGCTTCGCGTATCCCCCAGCCAAGAAACAGAAGCCGCATCCAGATGCCGTGAAGATTCAACTCCCGTCAAAGAGGAGGAGTAGAATATCAGGCCCATCCACCCGGCTGCCGCTAGGCTTGACCCTAATCCTACGAGCCATTGGAAACGGGGAGAGCGCGGCCCCCATTCCTGTTCCTTGGTTGAGCTGTGGCTCATCTCCCTCTCTTGCCTAGATATCGAAAACCCAGTTACATATTATTGGTTGCTAGATTCCGGTTATCTCCAGAGTAGAAACGACTCCGCTCTCTATATCCGCCACCCTTATGGCGTGGTTGTTGGTGTCGGCGATGTACATCTTGCCGTTGGCGAAGCTGATGCCGCTGGGCTCGGAGAACTGGGCTTCGTCAGCAGCGCCATCTACATGACCCGGCGGGCCCTTCCCCAGCACGGTGAACGCGCTCCTGGTGGCCGGCAGCACCCGTTTGATCTTGTGATTATAGGTGTCGGTGATGTAGAGGACTCCGTCGTAGTGGGCGATGCCCATGGGGTGTTGCAGGCGGACGTGGTGGTCCGAGCCGTCGGCGTCGCCGAACACGAACAGGTCGAGGCCCACGATGGTCCGCACGTTCCCCGCTGGGTCGATATCCGCCGAGCGCACCGAGCTGGTCTCGCTGTCGGTGAAGAAGAGCTTTATTCCATCGGTGGCAATGCCGCAGGGTTGGGCCAACTCAGCAGTCCCCAAAGGCCCGTCGGTGATGGCCTCCCCTCCGGTCCCGGCAAAGGGTCCAATCATGCCGTCATTCAGGTCCATGGACCAAAGCTGGTGGATGCCGGCCATGGCGATGTAGATCACCCCTTGGTGATACAACAGGTCGTATGGAGAACATAGTTCCATGTTCCGGCCCGGCCGCCGGCCTTCCCTGGTGTGTCCCTGCTCCCCGGTCCCGGCGATGGTCTCCACAACCCCGGCGGCCAGGTCCACCCTGCGTATGGCGTGGTTCCCGGTATCGGCTACGTACAGCGTCTCGCCGTCCAGCGCCAATCCTTGCGGGTGGTTGAAGGCGCATCCGGCAAAGCCCCCGTCGGTCAGGGCCTCCGCGCCGCTGCCAATCACCTGTTTCAGGGCGCCGTCCAATGAGGTGACAACGATGCGGTTGTGATTGGTGTCGGCGATGAACAGGCGGTTTTCCGGTCCGTCGGCCAGCACCTTGCCGGGGAAGCTCAGGGTGGTGTCTTCTGACGGGCGGTATCCGGAGGGCAGGGGCTGATGGTCCAATGTCCCCTGGGCGTCATACTCGGCCACCATCTGGCTGATCAACCCGTCGAAGTCCTCGTAGGACATCTCGCCCTCATGTTTGCCGACAACGTTGCCCTGGGGGTCGATGAACATCAGGGTGGGCCAGGCCCGGCAAGAATATTCACGCCATATCTGGAACTGACCGTCGTTGATCACCGGGTGTTCTATCTGGTAGCGGTGGACGGCTTTAGCCAGATTGTAGGTGTCCTTCTCGTTGGGGAACTTGGCCGAATGGACTCCGATCACGGCCAATACGTTGGCGTACTTCTTTTCTAGTTTCCGCAACTGCGGAAATATGTGGGCGCAATTGATTCAACAGTAAGTCCAGAAGTCCAGGATCACGATTTTGCCCTGGAGGTCCCGCAGGGTCATCGGTTGTTCCGTGTTGATCCACTCCAGCCCCAGGGGAAACTCCGGCGCGGCCAATTTGCCGGCGAATAAGCGGCTGTGCATGGCTCCTCCGGTATATCCAACCGGCCGGCGGCCCGAAAACAGGGACGCCGGCCGGAATAGGTCGTCTCAAGAACGGGTGTTTGATTAGATTATGGGCCGGGCGCCGGCTCAAAAGCTAGGGTAGCGTACCGCATGAATATGGTGCCCACGGGCGCGCCCAAAGGAGCGTTGGCCACCAGAACGGCGATGACATGCTCCGTTCCGGGGACTGCGGGGTCTTCGATCAAGACGCGTTTGGGGGTGTTGTTTCCAGTAACCACCCACTTGTCCCGGTCGATATGGCCATCGACGTAAACCTCGCCGTAGTTGTCTACGTTGGTCTCAAACCAGACCCTGCCTCCGGCGATCTTCTCGCCCTTGACCTCGGAGGGGATGGTGATCTTGATGCGGTACCAAGCGAATGTGAAACCAACTGAACGGCGCTTTTGGATATCGGAGTCTTGTTCCCATGAGGAGTCATCGTAGTCGGCCAGCCGGGCCGGGCTATCCCCCATCTCGGCGACCAGTCCCTGGTTGGGTTCGCCGGGGACCAGCCCAGAGGCGATCCTCCAGCCGGTGGTTTTAACGACCGCGAGGTCGGCGGGCACTTCCAAGTCCAATGCTACGCGAGGCATATATGCTCCTAAATTGGTGTGTATTTCATTCGCAGGCCGGCCCGTCGTAACCGGAAGCCGGCGGGCCGCTCAGGTGCGCTCCAAAGAAGTCCAGGGTGCGAGGCCATGACATCTCCGCCGCGATCCGCTGGTAACGCTGGGGATTGGCCGGGTTCATAAAGGCATGATCGGCCCCGGGATAGGTGTAGAACTGATGCGGAACGCCGTGGGTGGAAAGCTCTCTGTCAAACACCAACATGTCCGCTTGTGACGGGTTCTCGTCATTCTCCCCAAAATGGAACAGCACCGGACACTTGATCCCCGATGTCATCGCCAAGGGGGCCTGGGTTGCGCTGCCCCAAGGGACCATGATATTGCCGCCGTAATAGGGCACGGCGGCCTTGAAGGCGGGGATGGCGGCGGCGGCCAGCCAGGTGACCCGCCCACCCATGCAGAACCCGGTAATGCCGATGCGGTCCGGGTCGATGGACGGGAGCCCGCCGAGAAAGCCTACAGTTGCGTTGATGTCGTCGATGATCTCCGGGTCGCTCAGTTGGTCGCGCTTGGACTTGCCGGTGCTCTCCACCATCTCGTCGGTGATCCGGTGGAACAGGTCGGGGGAAACAGCGGCGTATCCGGCGCCGGCCAGCTTGTCGGCCATGTCCTGGATGAACTTGTCCACGCCGCTGGCGTGCTGGGCCACCACCACGGCCGGAAAGGGGCCGGAGCCGTCGGGCACGCTGACATAGACGTCCATCTCGGTCCCGTTCACTGGCACTTTTTCCCAAAATGACGGCATGAAACCTCTCTCCGGTCTGGAACGAAAATCTGGCGTTGCTGCCGCGCCCGATTGAATCTAACTTTCAGCGAACGCCCCCACTGTAACCCCGATGCATCGGGGAAGTGGTCCCTTCTCCCGCGCCGGGGGAAGGCGAGGATGGGGGCGCCCGCTGGAAAAGCCGCTTTACTTCAGATGTTTGTTGAAGAAGTCGATGGTCCTGGGCCAGGCCG
>JACZYV010000060.1:0-15351 GCA_022570905.1 Chloroflexota bacterium | reverse complement strand
TGGTCCGGTAGACGCCCCGCTGGGTGCCCACGAAGATAGTCTTGGCGTCGTTGGGGTGGATGGCGATGGCCCGCACCTGGGGTGAAGGCGGCATCCCCTTGGCCAACTTCTCCCATTTGCCGTCCGATTCCTCCTTGCGGTAGAGACCGTCCGCTTCCGCGCCGATGTAGATCAATGTCTTATCTGGCATGTCCATTCCCTCCGGCCGAAATTGTTAAGGGGTTCCAGTCTGTGATTGAAGTCATTTTGCGCACACCGGCGCGCCTTGTCAATCGGCGGGCTTTGAGCGCCTAACTGTCCCGCGCCAATACCAGCCCCCACACGCTGGCCGCTCCGGCATCTTTCAGGGCGGCGGCGCAGGCCATGAGGGTGCTTCCCGTGGTGGCGACGTCGTCCACCAGCAAGATGGCCAGGCCTTCCACCTCATCTGACGCCACAAAACTTCCGGCGACGTTGGCCCGGCGCTGCTCGCTGGTCCGGGCTTCCACCTGGGGCGGCGAGTCTTTGGCGCGCTTCAACAGGCCTTCGCGGACCGGCATGTCCAGCAGTTTGCCGGCCTCCTTGGCCAGCAGTTGGGACTGGTTGTAGCCTCGGCTTCGCAAGCGGCGGTGGTGGAGGGGCACAGGGACCAATGTCTCACCAGGCAGTTTGTGAGTATCCAGGTAGGCGGCTAGCAAGCCGCCCAACACCGGCGCGGCTGCCCGCCACCCCCGGTACTTGAGGAAGTGCGGTTTTCTACCACGCGGAAAACAAGCTGGTTGTAGCTCATCAACGGGACTACTACAAACCCGTTTACTAGAGTCACCGCGGCGTATTTCACCAAAGGCAACCGGCTTCCTGCTTCCGGGCTTTACAAGCCCTTCACTGAACTTGCCCATTCCATCCTCCGCGCAGCTTCGCTATCGGGTACTTCCAACAAACATATAGTGAAAATGCTCCGGCAAATCCCAGAAACCACACCTTGGACCAGTCTGCACCGGGTACGGTCACAATCTCCCCTATGCAATATGCGTCGGCATCCCTTGCGGTTCCTGCGTACTCAATTTCCGTACATTCTTGATGCGAGTCCTCCAATATCGCCAACCCGGCGCTGATGAAAAATGCGACGGCGATAGCTGCAATAGTGATTCCAGATAGTTTTTGTTCTATGCGCGAATCTGGTCGCCATTTGCGCCAGACGGGAGTGAGAATCAACCAGGCCGCATACGGGAGCACGATCGCATATAGGCCTTTGATTAGGAAAGGAACGCCCAAGAAAGACGGGCTAGGCCCCCAAATTAATGCAGCCACGACGTAAACGACAATTAATAGCCCTGGTAGTCGCATGCAGGCTCCCTAGCCCGATATCCGGGTCTTCGAAGAGTCTACTCCAAGTCCGTAGTCGGCCTGAAACTGGTTTGCGAGCCAGGGTAGCCCGTTGGCATGCGGCTACCCCCGGGTGAAGTAGGGTGGAGTCAGGCGGGAGATTAGTTGATAAGTTACTTTTGAACCGCTGTTCCGAGTGAGTCGTCCACGATTGCAGGTAGCTTCATGGTGAACGTAGACCCTTTACCCGCCTCACTTTCCACCAGCACAGTTCCGCCCATCATCTCGCAGAAATGGCGGGTGATGGCCAGGCCCAACCCTGTTCCGCCATAATTTCGCCTGGTCGAGGCTTCTGCCTGGGCGAACGCTTCAAAGAGCCGTCCCATCTGTTCTTCGGTCATGCCGATGCCGGTGTCGCCCACGGCGAAGTTGATCCACTCTTGACCGTCTTCGGTGTATCGGCTGACCGTCAGTGAGATAGTTCCCTTTTCCGTGAATTTGCTGGAGTTTCCGATCAAGTTGAACAGGCATTGCCTGATCTTGGTGGTGTCGGCGTGAATGGACCCGACTGAATCGGGGCAGTCTATCTCAAGAGTGTTGGAGTTCTTTTCCACCAGGGTCTGCATGGTGGATACCACATCTTGGACCATAGACCCGACGGGGAACGTCTCCAGGTAGATGTCCATCGCCCCGGCCTCGATCTTTGAGATGTCCAAGACATCGTTGATCAAACCCAATAGATGTTTACCAGCGCCGTTAATACGTTCTAAGTCTTCCTCAAACTCTTTGTTCTCTAAATCTGCCGCCTCTTCTTGAAGCATCTCGCTATAGCCGATGATGGCGTTGAGGGGTGTGCGCAGTTCGTGGCTCATGTTGGCTAGGAACTGGCTCTTGGTCCGGTTAGCTTCTTCGGCATCCTCCCGAGCCTTATCGGTTTCTTCAATGAACCGGGCATTGTTGATGGCGACGGCCGCGCTGTCGGCTAGGTTCTGGACGAGGTTGACCTCTTCGTCAGTGAACGCCCGGTTTGTGTTATAGACCACATTCAGAATCGCATAAACTTCGTCCTGAATCATGATTGGCGCGGCAACGACACTCCTAAACCCCATTCTCGAAGATTGCTGCCCGATTATCTTATCTGTGGCATCATCGGAATATTTGACCGATGTATAGTCATTGGACCAGACCGCCCGCCGTTCCACATAGGCGCGACCTGCGTTGCCTTCGCCCGGACGAACGAACATGTTCCACGTTTCGGGAGGTATTTCACCTTCAGACAGGTATAAGTTGACAACAACAAGCCCGTCTCTCTCTGCATTGTATTGAAAAATGGCCGAGCCAATTCCTCCGGTGAGTTCCGCGACTTGGTGCGCTATCAAGTCTAGGACGCTTTCTAAATCGTGGTTGGAGGCTAGTTGGGTGGTTACCTCATAGAGTTGGGTGGCCTGCCGCTCTCTGGCCTCTGCCTCGTTCAGCATCCTCGCCTTCTCTAGAGCTAACGAGGCTTGGTCTGCGAAGGCGGTCAGGAGAGAGACTTCGTCATCGGTCCATCGGCGCGTACGTTTGTCTAGAACGATGAACACGCCTACGGACTGATCATTCGCCAATAGAGGAACCAGAACGGCTCCGTGGAAGCCGTGTTTCTTGACGTTGAGTCGGAGGGCTTCGGGAATCATCTCGAACTCTGTCGAGTCCTCGATGAGAAGGGGTTTCTTGGTAGTTATGGTATGGCTAAATACGCTTTCTCCCTGCCACACCGTCAAGTCAGGACTGTTTAGGACTGCATCGGCGAGAAATTTGGAAGCGGACTCGGTAGCGGCGCTGGGCACCAACATGTCGCTATCCAGCAACCGGATGTAGGCGGCATCTCCGCCGACGAGCCTCGCCGCTTCATTCACGATGAGGTCCAGCACTTCATCGGTATCGTGTGCACCGGCGAGTAGGTTGGAGACACGGTAGAGGGCATCGGCACGTTCTCGCTCGGTTTCAGCGTCCTTCAACAATCTGGCCTTCTCCAGAGCCAGTGATGCCTGGTCGGCGAAAGCAGTGAGGAGAGACACCTCGTCTTCTGAGAACCGGCGGTCGCTCTCCATCGCTAAGAGAACCGTTAGAGTTCCGATAGATTCTCCATTTGCCAGGAGGGGTACAACTCCCCCCGAGCCAATTCCCCGCTCTTCAAGATACCGGCGCGCTGGTGGACTCAGCAGCGTGTCAGCCGTGTCACCGAAAACAGGTTTTTTCGTGGCCATCGCATGACCCACCGGGCTTAAACCTTCTGTCACTTCAATCGACTGAGGAAAACCGGCAAGAATATCCTTTGCGGGCGCTGTGGCGGCGCCTGGCACTAACTTGTCTCCCTGTAGCAATCGCAACATCACGAACGACGTTCCCACTAATCGAGCGGCCTCGTTCACGATCAAGTCTAGAACTTCATCCGTGTCGTGGGCACCTGCCAGGAGGTTCGAGACCCGGTAGAGGGAGTCGGAGCGTTCTTTCTCCCGCTCCGCATCGTTCAACAGCCGGGCTTTCTCCAAGGCCAGAGATGCCTGGTCGGCAAAGGCGGCCAAAAGGGAGACCTCATCATTTGTGAAGCGGCGTACGCGCGTGTCCATCACGATGAGAACGCCTAGGGACCGGTCGTTGGCCAACAGCGGAACAATAACTGATGCCTGATAATCATATTTTTTTAGCAGGGCGCGCAGATCGGGAGACACAAACTCCCATTCCGTGGAAGGTTCGAATACCATGGGTTTCTTGGTGGCCATCACATGTCCCGCAGGGCTCGTGCCTTCAGCTACGGTGTGGGCCGGGGTAAGCTGGGCCGCATCGGCAACAAATGGGACGATGGATCTTGTGGCGGCGCTGGGCACCAAAACCTCGTTTTCCAACAGCCGAATATATACATCGGACGCATCGATCAGCCGGGCAGCCTCATTCACGATCAGGTCCAGAATCTCGTCTGTGTCGTGTGCGCCAGCCAGTTGGTTGGAAATACGGTAGAGGGAGTCCGCACGTTCTCTCTCCGTCTCTGCCGCCTTCAAGAGCCGCGCTTTCTCCAGAGCGAGCGATGCCTGGTCGGCAAAGGCGGCCAAAAGGGAGACCTCATCGTCATTAAAGTGGCGTGGGCTCCCATCAAACACTGCAAGGAGGCCGATTGGCTGACCATTGACCATCATTGGGACGATGGCCATCCCATAGAATCCGTGCTTTTCACACAGGATGCGAACATGCGGTGCTGTCGAGTCTGAGGTGGTAGCGTCTTCCACGACTAGTGGTTTCATGGTCGCCATCACCTGGCCAACGCCCGTCTTGTCTTCCATGGTCGGGGCCAGGTTTAACGCTTTCATTTCAGCCAGATAGTCAGCCGCAGACGTCGTGGCGGCGGTCGGCACTCCTATACCGCCCTCCCACAATCTGATAAATCCAGCCTTCGCACCGACCAACCGGGCTGCCTCGTTTACTATCAGGTCCAACACTTCATCTGTGTCGTGAGCACCAGCAAGTAGATTGGATATCCGGTAGAGGGCGTCAGAACGTTCCTCGCTCTTCCGCAAGGCCTCTTCAGCCCGTTTTTGCTCGGTTATGTCTTTCCAAACACCGATGGTCCCCGAAATTTCACCCTCAGTATCACGGAGCAGTGAGATTGAAGTAATTATCTCAATGAGCCTGCCGTCTTTGGCTACGATAGCCTGCTGGTAGTTCCGCAGTTGTCCGTCCGCCTGCAGGAGCCGCATCACCTCCCGGGCTTGTTCTACACCGCCCGGGAAAAAATCTGCGGCTCGCATGTTTGACACTTCTTCGGCCGTGTACCCGGTCAGCGCCTCCGCTCCGGGGCTAAAATAATTCACACGGCCTTGGGCATCGTGCTTTGTGATGGCGTCGGGCGAGTTTTCCACCAGGCCCTGGAAAAGGTCCAGGCGCTCTCCCAGCCGCGAGACTTCTTCAGCTAACTGCTTCTTGGTTTTACGCTGGTCGTTCATGCGGTATCTGCCTCAAAAGTTGCCGGTATTATGACACGATTCAGTTAGGCGGTGCGCATGACCGTTGTTACACTGAATACATGCCCCCAGTAGCCTCAGGAAGTCCAACAGCGAGCCGTAAGGGAACCACGCCATTGTAGGCAGAAAGTTAGCAGGCTCGGAGCACGAGGGTAGGGAGACCCCCCATGGCTTACGTTCTGGCGGCATCCCTATATATGCTAGGTCCGACGGCATTTTTTAAACAAAAGGAGTTTGTCGCTTGGCACAGGGCTGCAATCCCTGATGTCTTCCGAGGGGATGGAAGTTTCATGCTGACTCGTTCTTGTTCCAAAAGCGGCGTTGCAAGCGGTCCTACTCAGTTGCAGGGATCGCAGCCGTGTGTCAGCAGGCACGGAGTTAGAGGCCAGCAGATCGAGAATCAGCTGGACTACGGCGATCTCTGGACCAACACTGGGTACGTGTTTACTCAGCCGGATGGTATACCGGTGGTTCCAGACCGGGTCACCCAAGATTTCGCGCGGTTGGTGCGAGAAGCTGGATTACCTCATCTGACCCTTCACGGACTCCGACATGCCCACGCAACGTTGATGCTCACGTCTGGCGTACACCTGAAGATTGTTAGTGAGCGATTGGGCCACAGCAATATCGCGATCACAGCCGATACTTATTCCCACGTCCTGCCTGGGATGCAGGAGGCTGCTGCGGAAGCTGTAGAACTGCTACTCCGTCGGTCAGACTCAGTTTAGCTTCAGGAAAATGTCCACGGAATGTCCACGGAGTCCACGTGGTCAGAGTTGACCAGATGGGTGGATTAAGGGATTCTAGGCGTAGATTATCAAGAGGACTGGACTAGAAAAACGCATCGATATGCGTGATGTACAACTTGAAAACCGTTATAGGGGCGACTCTATCGTGGGTTCGAATCCCACTCCCTCCGCCAGTTCAGGCATGAAATCGGCCCCGGCCACATCACTGAGGCCGGGGCCGTTTGTTCGGTTGTCTTCGGAATAGCCAGGAACAATTGCTCAGGCTGTCGTCCCAGACCCCGAATAGTTCCATTTTTGCTCGGGCCGCCGGGACACCCTAGTTTCCGTTTGTTAGATTCAGGGCCTGATCGAACACAAAGTCCAATTCTTTCTGTTCCCAAGGCTTGGCTAGGCGGTACTTCACTCCCAACTCCACTGCCCTCATCGTTACGTCGGGGAGACTGACAGCGGTAACCAGCACCACGGGGATCCCGGTGGTTTCCGGGCTTTCCTGCAGCTCTGAAATGAAAAGGAGACCGTCCATCACTGGCATCACGATGTCCACGAAGATAATGTCGGGTTTCTGTTCGCTGACACGCTGCAAAGCAACCGCGCCATTGTTGGCTTTCCGGACTTGGCAGCCTTTGTCCCGCAATTGTTCGACCAATAAATTCCTGATGTCTACCTCGTCCTCAACAACCAGTGCGTTGACCATCCACTGACCTCCTCAGCATCCGTAACCTTGAACTCAGGGTAACAATTTCCATGCTAAGTGCAATCCGCACCCAACTCTATCGGCGGGCCGGAGGGCACAATTCGATCAACCGGTTCGCGGCCGGTTCGGCCATTATCCGACTCTATCTGAGGCGGGTAGCGGTGATTGGTTTTTCACGTACCAGCACCCTTTGAAGATAGTTTTTGTCGCCTGATAAAATTCGCCAAACTTTGAAGCCGGTGTTGTTGAGTCAGGTCGATTCTACGTTGATCCAATTATCCGGCATTGTGATGATCCAGTACTGTGATTCGGCGTGAATCACATGGCTTAGATTCCCAATACAGGGTTCGGGTTAAAGAGGCCGCTAAGGACGTGTGGTTGCTAGTGCTGGAGCAGTTCTGAAGGGAATGATGCCACGTTCTCTGCGATGAAGGTGGTCGATTCCGGGAGGTCCACCCCAGATGTGCCCCATATCCACTCCGATATAATCGGATGGGTCCAGGGTTAGCCTGGTTCACAAGCGATTAGAGCTTGTCCAACGTAGAAACCGGGGCACAAAAATTTTCGGTGAAGGTTTTGGGAAGTTCCACATGAGCATCAAACTTGCGCTGTTTGTCTTTGTGATTGCTGGTCTACTTGCTTGCGGATCATCGAGCGAACTTGCTCCGATTCCCATAATCCATACTGTGGTCGTAACGGCCACTCCGAAACCAACCGTAGTTCAGACAGCAGCTCAGGCTCCAACTCCGATAATCCATACGGTCGTTGTCACCGCTACGCCCGTCCCCACCGCGCCAACAACCCCCACACCAACCCCTCCACCGGCCCAGGTCCCAACTCCTACAGCCACGATGGCGCCTACCCCTACGCCGCTGCCTACGCCAACGCCCACCCCGGAACCCACCAGCACGCCGATTCCGGACGATCATGGCGACGATCGAACTACTTCAACCTCTGCCGGCTTAACCTTGGACAACTCGCCACTATTTATTCGCGGGAATTTCGAGAAACCTGGTGATACCGATACGTTCTCTTTTCAGGGCTTGAATGGAGAAACATTCGTCTTCAGCGCCAACTTTCTATTGAGCGGCGCGATCGTGACTGCGGTCGGTCATCCAAAATTGATCCTGTATAGTGCGTCGCCCTCCTCGCCGTTTGCAATCGACGACGGGGCGGGGAACATTTTATACGTGACCGGTGGGGGCACGATGTACCTTGATGTGTCGAGCTATAACGCGAAATATACCGGCAATTACCAGATAGTGGTGGACCGCATCAAATAATCGAATGGCGCTTTAGAAGCGTGGAAGGGAGGCGAGCTGCTTCACTTCGAGGGATCACAGAGGCGGTTGAAACCCCTACTGCAAGTCTGAGATATCGTCAGAATGACTTCCTCTTAAAGCGCAGTGGCCACACACCCGGCAAACCGGATGTAGATCGTTGTATTGAGGATGCCTTTGTTTGCAAAACCCGGCACCGTCATCCCGGCACCTGGGACACCCTTCGCAATAGCGTCCACCGGCCCTCTGGGATCGTTGAGTTTCTTTATCTGTAACTGTGACCATAGATTGACCTACTGGAAGAACTAAACCTTTATCTAGCTTGTTTGACTGATCGGCGATGCGGTTACAGGAGAATATCACAAGCTATATCATCGGTTGGGGTTTCAGTGAATGTCCCCGCGGACTATTTTTGTGGAAATCAGCAAAAGCTTCGCTTTTCTGTCCAACGACTTTATCTCGGCCTCACGTTTTAAGGCGGGTCCCCTGCCCTGGTGATCTTCCTGGTAAACGAGCTGAAGCGGACCACGGCCTTTGGTGTACTTTGCGCCTTGCCCCGCTACATGCTCCGCCATGCGGCGCTCTAGATCATTGGTGATGCCCGAATACAGGGTTCCGTCGGCGCACCGCAGAATATAAACGGTCCAGTTCAAACGCCCCTGCCATATCCAAATAGAGTTTGCACCACTGGCCTGATGATGAGGCCCATGCTGTGCCCAGAAGTTCACAGGACGAGCCCATGTTGTTGACCATATGGGCCAGCCTGGTTGCCGCACCCTGGCTGCAGCCATTATGCCATATGATCCCGCCCCTATTCCTCTCGGAATTCTACCGCTTGGCTGGCTGCTTGGTCTCTTTCCAACTCGGGTGGAACCCACGGGCCGTTTTACAAGTATAATTAACGCCGTTAACGCATGGATGGGACTTCCAATCGACCAGAGCGGGCCGCCCGGCGGGGTTGGCGCCACCGGGGTTAATGCGTATGGCAGACAATGTGGAAGGCGCGACGAAAGAGGCCTTGCTGGACCTGCAGATACAGACCTTCTATCAGGTAAACCGGTTCATCAGTTCGATCCACGATATGGACCAACTGCTGATCCTGATCATGCAGGAATCTGAATCGGCGGTTAGCGCTGAGGCCAGTTGCATCGCCATCCGCGACCCAGAAGACGGCAGGCTTCACATCGAATTCGCCATCGGTGAGGCCAGCGAGGACGTGCGGCATATAACTCTGGCCATGGGTCAGGGTGTGCTGGGCACCGTGGCCGCCACCGGCAAAACGCTACGGGTCGACGATGTGACATTGGACTCTCGTTTCGACTCGTCCGTGGACCAAATATCCGGCTTCGTGACCCGGTCTCTTTTGGCAACTCCCATTCAATGGCGCGGCGAGCTGTTGGGCGTCTTGGAGGTGGTCAATAAACGGGACGGAGCGCACTTCAACGAAAACGACGAACGACTTTTGGAGATCGTGGCCAACCAGGCGGCGATCGCGGTGGAGAACAGCCGGCTGGTGGAAGGGATGGTGCGGTCGGAGCGGCTTTCGGCCATCGGAAACATGGCGGCGTCTCTGATGAACGATTTTAAAAGCCCGCTAACCGATATCCGCGGGTTCGCTCAACTCCTGGCAAACCCGGAGATAGATACCGAAAGGCGAAAATGGCTCTGCGACATGATTCTTGACGACATCGACCGCTACCTGGGTATGGCCCAAGAGTTGCTGGACTACTCCAAAGGAGTAATCAGCCTTAACTTCAAGGTCGTGCAGTTGGGCTCCTGGCTGGACCGGCTAACGGACCGCATGGGGGATGATTTGGGCGAGGCCAACATCCGTTTTTCCAAGAATCTCAACTTCGTCCGCGACGTGATCATGGACGAGGCCCGGGTCCGGCGGGCCGTACTGAACCTGGTGGCAAATGCGGTTAATGCGATGCCGGAGGGTGGTGAACTGACCATTGCCACGGATGGAACCGAAGGCCGGTGGCGATTGTCGGTGGCGGATACCGGGCCGGGTATTCCTCTGGACCTCCGCTCCCGAATCTTCGAGCCATTCGTCCGCCTGGGCAGGGAATATGAAACCGGGCTGGGCTTGGCCATCGCCAAGGAAGTTGTCGAGGGTCACGGTGGCAGCCTGAGCTTCGAAACGCGGACCTCCGGTGAGGCCGATGGACGGGAATCAGGAACTATTTTTCAGATCGAGATTCCGGTATCGCCAGCCGGGTCATAAACAGGTGGCTGAGGCCCGTTGACCCAGCGGGCGCCCATCTCACGCGGTGTCACTTGGAACTAGAAGGGCGTTCCGCCACAGGTGCGCGGGCTCCCGACAAATAAGATCGCAACCGCGTCCTTGAAGTCCTCGGCCTCGAAACTCGCCCGAGCATCGCAAAAAGCAGGTTCCAGCTTCAGCAATTCTCCGCGGGCGCCGTCAAGATCATTCGCTTTGCCAAGCCGGTCCACCTCCGCAACGATCTCCACCGCTCGACCGGAGAAATCCCGCAGGCGGCCAAAGTCGGCAGTCAACTCCTCAGGAGGAGTCAGCATTTCCAACCCAGCCGCGAAACCCTGAAACGCCTTCCGGGAGTTGACAGCGGTCTCGGATAGAATCTGATTCAACTCCTCCGGCGTCAAGGACAAGCGGAACCCGATGCTACCCTGTGACGTAGCGAACGCAGGCATGAATCCTCGGATTAGGCCATTTAATGCAGTCTCGAATTCGCCTTCCAGGACAGAATCGTCCGGGGTGCAGATCGCTAATTGCTCCCCTGCCAGTCCGACGCGTTGGCAAAAGACGGGAGACAGAGCGATTCGGGCGGTGACATCGAAACCGCTTAGTTGACCGTTGAGGATGGAAAATCTAACCAGGTCTCCGGCTTCAACTGCTTCGGCGGCTGCAGTGTCGGTCCGAAGTTGCTCTTTGGAGGCTTCCAGCCATATCTTGTGGTCTTCACGGAAGCGTTCCGGTGGGACAAGGGCTTCTAGGATGGCCGTTTTTTCGATGAAGGGTGTGCCTACGCCGGCTTTGAGTAGTGCGGCTATCAAAGCCTCTCGAACCGGATAAGTCTGTGTAAAGATCGTGCCGAAAGCTTGAAATATCGCCATCGCCGATTGCTCCGCCCTCACGACTTCGCTCAGGTAAGTGGACTCTTCGGAACTCAGCCCCGGCGAACCCTGCTGAGAGGCTGGCTCGACCGTGGGACTAATAGTAGCAGCCGGTATCGGCGTGGCCGTGGCATCGGACCCGCAGGCGGCCAGTGCCAATGAAGCGATTACGGCAATTAATCCTGGCATCCAAATTGCCTTACCAAAGCGCATATAGTGCCTCTTGCTCAAGAATGTAGGTCAATCGCCAGATTGAGATGCGTTAAGAGGCCTTAAGATGCACCGCCGGCCAATTCCGCCGGCTATATCGTATCCGGCGAAGTCCGATCCGCAAAAAAATACACCGCCGCCACCGGGGGGATGGTGGCGGCGGCGTTGGCGGTGATGAGAATAGTCCGGTTAAACCGCGCCCTTTTCAGAACGCCGCGAGTCAGCGGGTTCGGCCAGTCCTATTTTGCCGCAGGGACGCCGGCGCCCCGAGATTGGAGGGGCCGTTCGGATTCCCACGGGAGAGCAGAAAAAGGGCCGTTGACCACCAGACCGCCATGACACCGCCACCGGCGGTCCGAAGGACAAATATGGGGCTGACAAGCAGAAGCCGCAGACACCAGCGAAGGAAAACGACGGGGGCGAGGACCACCGTCAGGGCCCCGGCGAAAATGGATGATAAAAGATACCGCGGGGGCGATTTGATCCGCATGGTGAATTGCATGGCCCCAGTATTTAGCCGCCGTGGGCCTGCATCCAGTACCATCGCGGCCATCTCAATGGCCGTAATGGGCCACACCATAGGCCCTTAAGGGCCGGACCCGGCTCCGCCTTTGGGCAAAGGCCGGCGAGGGTGCACTTGACCAGATCAACCGGATGAGGGATTCTAGGATTAGAATCTAAAGAGCCTACTTATCTGCATTCTATCCCATCGATTCAAGCCCAAATGGCAAAGAGATAACATGACCAACCAAAGCTATAACTCCCTAACCGCCGAAGAGCGGAATGTGATTGAGCACAGGGGGACCGAACGGCCCTTCACCGGAGAATACGACAATTTCTATGAAGCCGGCTCTTATGTATGCCGCAAATGCGACGCCGAGGTCTACCGGTCGGTTGATAAATTCGACGCCCATTGCGGCTGGCCGGCTTTCGATAAAGAGGTCGAGGGGGCCGTGAAACATCTCACCGACGCCGATGGCCGGCGGATCGAGGTGGAGTGCGCCAACTGCGGCGGCCACCTGGGCCACGTCTTCATGGGAGAGGGGTTCACCCCCACCAATGCCCGCCACTGCATAAATTCAATATCTATGAAGTTCATACCGGCGGAATAGGTCAGCGGCAAGCTGGAAAGAGAGCGGATACTTCCGGCGGGACGGAGAATCCCATATCCCGAAATGGTCCGGCTCATCTTTTCGCTTTCATCAACTCCATCGCCACGTACCGGGTCAGCGTAATCTCCCCTGGAGTGAGGCTCATGCCATTGGTGCCGGGGTAAAGCAGCCGGCCGGGGTCCTCAAAGACGTGCCGCAGTCCCAATATGTGGCCGACTTCGTGGCTGCTGACCCGGCGGTCGAATACGCTGGGCTCGTCCATCACCATGTACCAACCGGTGCCCAGCGGCGTGATCCCGTTGGACCCGCCGATTCTCCTGGTGTAGAAGCCGCTGATCAGACTGGACTCAGGGCCGGTCACATTGAATGGGATGGTCCCGCCCAAGCGGTCGAAGAAAGCCCGGATGTCCCCCACCGCCACCTGTGCCAGCACATCCGCCTCCACCACGATCGTTTCCAGGTTCGCCAATTCCAGGTGTATCCCGGCCTGGCCCCAGATCTCGTTCATCCCCGCCAGTATGACGGCCAACTCTTCTTCGCTGCGGTGGCTGGATAGTGTGGTGTCCGGATTCTCAAGGTCGTCCACCAAGAGGTACATCGATATCCCAACGGTGATCTGTTCGGCGAAATCTTCAGCCGGGGATTCAGGCGTGCCCAGGACGGCCGCGGATTGGCCTCCGCAAGCTGCCAGGGCTGCAACCCCGGTGATGAAAACCACGGAAATTAGTCCGGTCCATCGTTTTTTGCGTCCTGGCCGGTCAAGCAAGATTCGTTCCATCCCATTGTTTTGGATTGGGTACAATAACCAGACATACGTCAATGGTGGGGGCAAGAGATGTGCCGGAGCATCAAGACACTGCGAAACTTTGAACAAGAAGCGTCGGATACCGAAGTGCGCGAGGCCGCGCTGCAGTTCGTGCGCAAGATCAGCGGCTACCGCCACCCGTCTCAGGCCAACACTGAAGCGTTTGAGAAAGCCGTGGACGACATCTCAATGATTTCTCGGAGGCTGCTTGGTTCGCTGATCAGCCGTACCCCGGCGGCGGCGAGGAAGCCCAGCTAGCTGGCTTAACCGGCGGCGGGGGCGTACTTGTCGCCTTCTTGGCGGGTGATGCGGCCCGAAGCCATGAGCCACATGCGCGATATCTCCGGTCCCATGAATTTGAACGTGGAGCGCAACTCCTTCTGCAACGACGGGTAATCGGCGCCCGGCAGCAGGTCGTAGAACCAGCCGCAGAAGCCGCCGTGCTCTTTTTGGATCCCCTGGATTATCCCCGCGTTGGCGATGACGGCCTGGATCTTCTGCCGGTTGCGGATGATTCCCGGGTCCTCCCGCAGCCGCTCCACGTCGGGCTGGCCCATGGCCGCCACAACGCCGATCTTCCAATCGGCGAAGGCGGCGCGGAAACTGTCCCGCCTGGAGAGCACCATCCGCCAGGTGAGGCCGGCCTGAAACACCTGCAGGCTCATCACCTCGAATAGAGCGTCGTCATCGGCCGCCCGTTTGCCCCAGATCTCGTTGGAGTACCACTCGCGGAACGGGTCGCCCGATACCCTTTCCTTGGCCTCCCATTCTTCCGTCGTTTCTTCTGGCATTTATCTTTCCCTTTCTGATGATGCCGAATCTTTTATCTGGGCACTATGGCCAGGGTGACGTAGGACGCCTGCTGGCTGTCGTGGAACACGGTCTGAAGCGCCGGCCGCAGTTCGGTGTCTTCGGCGATGATGTTTCCGGTATTGGTGTTGCGGTCGAACCTGGGGAAATTGCTGCTGGATATCTCCAGGCGTATCCGGTGTCCGGCCTTGAACACGTTGCTGGTGGCCCAGAGGTCTATCTCGTAACGATAGGGCCGGCCCGGCTCCAGCAGCGTGGGGTTGGACATTGAGTCGCGGTAGCGGGCGCGTATGATCCCGTCGGTCAGGTTCCGGGCGCAGCCGTCTTCGCAAACGTCCACCAGCTTTGCGGTGAAGTCGGTGTCCGTCGCCGACGTGGCAGCCCACAGCGTCACCGTCACCGGCCCGGTAACCTCCACATCCCGCTCCAGGGGCGGTGTGGTGTAGACCAATACATCCTGCCGCTCTTCCACCTGGTTCTGGTCGTAGGCGCCGTTGGCCGCGAAGTAGGGATTGCAGCACAGCGCGCCGCCAGTGGTGGGCACCGGGTCAGCCGGGTTGTACAGGAACACGTCCGGCGGCTCACCGTCCGGAGCTTGGGCGCCCAGGCTGCCGTCGCCGTTCTTGGAGTTGGCCTTGCCGCCGCTGTGCAGGTAATACTTGGTGTTGACGGCCCTGGCCAGCGGCCATTCCTGCTCGTCCCGCCAGACATCGTCCCCCATGACGAAGATCTTCACCGGCGCTTCGTCCGTGATGCCGTTCTTGCCGTCGTTCAACCAGTGGTCGAACCAACGCAGGTGGATGCCGTCCACGTCGATGGACATCGGGTCGGCCCGGACCCCAAAGTAGTGGCTGCCCGCCATGGTGGAGCCACGGGCGCCGTGGGTCCAGGGCCCGATGACCAACTTTTGTCCGCCTCGGGCTGTCTCATTGGCCCCGTTCTCTTTCATGCCCAGGTAGTTGCGGATGGTGCCGCCCAGGAAGATGTCGTACCAGCCGCCGAAGTGGATGGCGGGAACGTCGATCTCCGAATGACGGTCTTCGATGCACAGCTTCTTCCAATAGTCGTCGTAGTCGGGGTGGGCCAGCCAATCGTAGTAGTACTTGGCCAGGCCCGAGTCCAGGTGGGGGTAGTCTTTGGTGGGCAGAAAAGCGAATCCCTCGGTCATGTCATCCACGGCTTGGACCAACTCGCCGCGCCGCTCCCGAGGCACATCTTGGACGCTGGAGACATTCTTGAAATTGGCCAGGGTCAACTGGAGCAAGGTCCAGGACATGTTGAACCCCAGC
>JACZYV010000059.1:0-15532 GCA_022570905.1 Chloroflexota bacterium | reverse complement strand
CGGTGCAGCTTCAGCCACTGGGTGCGGTCGCGTGAGTTGCAGGGCGAGCGGCTGTGCGCGAGCTGCGGCCAGCCGCTTGTCATTCAGGACGTGGTGCTCTCGCCGTTGCACCGTCACCGCCCGAAGCCGTTCAGCACGGGTGGCAGCTCGGGTTCGCACGGAAACGCCGTCTGGACCATGCTCCTGTTGGGCATGGCGCTGTTGGCGGCGTTCATGCTCTTCAGCAAGCTGTAGCCGGCAGCTACATGGTGAGTGGGCCACTCCACCACTCACCAATGACTCACCAGCGGCGCGGTCTGCATGATCAGTTCGGACAGCACTTCCAGGCGGGACTGCCAGCTCTCCGCAACCACTAGCTGCCGCCGCTCCGCGGGGCTCTGGCCGTTCACCGCGCCAGCCTCCCCAGGCTCCGCCGGATACCGCACGAGATGCAGCGGTACGGGCAACGCGCACGCCGGCGCGTATCGATATTCAGGAAGCAGTGGGCTTTACGATTATCGAAGAGCAAAAAATCAGCAATGATGTTCGACTCGAATACGATCAGGCACTGTCTTTGCTCAAGCAAGGTCAGCACGATCAGGGCATAGCGTTGCTCGAAACCGTCGCCGAAACAGCCCCGGATCTTAGCGCGCCACATATTGACCTCGGCGTTGCCTATCACCGCGCCGGCAATCTCGACGCCGCAGAAACCAATCTGAAACTGGCGCTGGAATCAAGAACAACGGAAAGCTTCATTGGGGATAGAAGCAGGAACATTTCACAGATTATAGTTGGTTAAACCTTCGATGTAAAACCGCTGTACTCGTCCAGCAGGGCAATCGCATCTTATGAACATTTTATAATTCGTATAAAATAGAGGCTGTTATGGCAGGATTAGGGAGGGGTAGTGATGGTTGAGGCAACAGGCGCACCCATAGCCGAATATTTTCCGGCGTTGGACGACCCCAGGATCGACCGCACCAAGCGGCACAACCTCTTGGATATCGTCACCATTGCCATCTGTGGCACCATCTGCGGCGCCGATAACTGGGTGGATATCGAGCTCTTCGGCAACTGCAAAGAGGAGTGGTTCAAGTCCTTCTTGGAGTTGCCCAACGGCATCCCTTCCCATGATACCTTCGGCGACGTCTTCGCCCGCCTGGACCCGGAGCAGTTTCAACGCTGTTTCATCGAGTGGGTCCAAGCCGTGGCCCAGGTCACCCAAGGCGAAGTGGTGGCCATCGACGGCAAGACGGTGCGGCGCTCCCATGACCGCACCCTGGGCAAACAGGCCATTCACATGGTCAACGTGTGGGCCTCGTCCAATGGCTTGGCGCTGGGCCAGACCAAGGTGGACGAGAAGTCCAATGAGATCACCGCCATCCCCAAGCTGCTGCAACTGCTGGAGCTCGCCGGTTGCATCGTCACCATCGATGCCATGGGCTGCCAGAAGGAGATCGCCCGGGAGATCATTGAGGCCCAGGCCGACTATCTGCTGGCGGTGAAGGGGAATCAAGGCCGGCTGTACGATGACGTTCGCGACCTTTTCCAGGGAGCCGAGGAATTCGACTTCGAGGGTGTACCCTATGATTTCGCCCGCACGGTGGAAAAGGGCCACGGCCGCCTCGAGACCCGTCAATGCTGGGTCATCACGGACCCAGACTGCCTGGACTATCTGCAAAACCGGCAGCAGTGGGCCAACCTCAGCGCCGTGGTGAAGGTCACGGCCCGGAGGGAGACGGCCACCGGGACCACGGTCCACTCTCGCTACTATATCAGCAGCCTGGCTGGGCCAGCCACCACCATGCTGAAGGCCACCCGCAGCCATTGGGGTATCGAAAACAGCTTGCACTGGTCTTTGGATGTTACCTTTCGAGAAGATCAATGCCGGGTACGTAAGGATAATGGGCCCCAAAACCTGGCTGTCCTGCGCCAGATAGCCCTCAATTTGCTGAAGCAGGAGACCAGCCTTAAACGCGGCCTTCAAGGTAAACGGCTCAAAGCCGGCTGGGTCGAGAACTATCTCCTAAAAGTGCTCCTTGGTTAAGACGCGATTGCCCTGATCTGGGCGGCTATTGACCCCATCTCTCGCCCATGATAGCGTAATTTTGGCTTTATCCTTCTGGTTCCTACTTGGGGAGACGGCCTAGCTTCAGGATCCATCGGTATCTCGGGAAGAAATGACCAACACCATTGGGCTGGACGGCGACGAGGGCGGGAAGCCTTGGGAAAGCTCTCTGGGTGAGTTCTTGCGGGAGGCCGTTGCCAGGAATCCGGATAAGGTTTTCCTGGAAATTGGCGGGCAGGAAATCACCTATCAGGAGTGCTTGAGCCGGGCTGAGCAGACCGCCGCCATGTTCCGCGCCCTGGGGGTAAGCCCGGGTGACCGAGTTGCCCTGTTCCTGCCCAATTGCCCCGAGTTCCCCTACTGCTGGTTCGGCCTCTCCCTGCTGGGCGCCATTAGCGTGCCGGTGAATACCGCCTACAAACGGGATGAAACCGCGTATATCCTGAACAATTCAGAAGCCCTGGTTTTGGTGGCCCATCAATCCCTGCTGCCGGTGGCCGCTCCGGCGGCGGAGTTGGCGCCCAGCGTGCGGCATAAATTGGTCGTCGGCACGGGGGGTGAAGAGTCCCTTCATCTAGCTGGGGAGGGGGCTAACGGCTGGGAAAACTTCCCCGAATCTTGGGCGGCCGGGCCCGATAGCCCGGACCCGAATCGGCCTGACCCCAATACAATAGAGTTGCCCCAGGTGTCTCCGCAGGACATCTCCATGCTGGTCTACACCTCCGGCACCACCGGCAACCCCAAGGGCGTCCAGGTGACCCACCTGATGTACGTGGCCGCCGGACAGGGGTTCGCCCACTGGACCCAGGCCACCTCCGATGACCGGTTCTTCACCTGCCTGCCCTACTACCACGCCAACATCCAGTACTACTCCACCATGGGCGCCCTGGCCGCCGGCGCCACGCTGGTGGTGGTCGACCGTTTCAGCGCGTCCCGGTTCTGGGGCCAGGTGCGGGAGGCCAAGGCCACCATCGTGAACTTCATCGGCATGATGATGCCCGTCCTGGCCAAGAACGATCCCACGCCCCAAGACAAGGACAATACGGTGCGGCTGTTCTACGGCTCGCCGTCATTCCCGCCCGAGTTCCTGGCCGAGTTCCAAGAGCGTTTCGACACGGACATAATCGTCGGCTTCGGCATGACCGAGACCTGCTTCGGGACCATCGAGCGCATCGGCGAAGCGCGCCGCGCCGGGTCGTCGGGAGGGCCGCGCCAGCACCCGGAAGAGGGGTTCGAGAACCAGGTGCGCATCGCCGACCAGGTGACCGGGACGCCCATCGGCGTGGACACCGTGGGCGAGATAACGATCCACAACCCGGCCATCATGCCCGGCTACTGGCGCAACGAGGAACAGAACACCGAAACCCTGCGGGACGGCTGGCTCTACACCGGAGACCTGGGCTGGGTGGACTCCGACGGGTTCCTGTACTTCGTGGACCGGAAGAAAGACATCATCCGCCGCCGGGGGGAGAACATCTCGTCCCAGGAGGTGGAGAACGTGATCAAGCGCCATCCCAAAGTGCTGGACTGCGCCGTATTGGCCGTGCCCTCGGAGCTTGGCGAAGATGAGGTCAAGGCCTACGTCACGCCCCGGGAGGGTGCAACGCCCGACCCGGAAGAACTGGTCCACTGGTGCGCCGAAAACCTGGCCTATTTCAAGGTTCCCCGCTATTGGGAGGTCCGGGACGAACTGCCCCGCACGCCCAGTCTGCGGGTCCGGAAAGACGTCCTCCGCCAGGAACGCGAAGACCTGATAGAAGGCTGTTTCGACCGGGAAGCGGCCGGAATTCAGCTACGCTGAGCAGTCAGCTATCAGCCATCAGCAGTCAGCCCTGATAGCTGACCGCTGACGGCTAGCGAGGAACGACAATGGCCGAGAAACGTTACTGGCTCTTCAAGTCCGAGCCCAACGCCTATTCCTTCACCGACCTGATGAACGAGCCGGACGGGTGGGCCGAATGGGACGGCGTCCGCAACTACCAGGCCCGGAACTCCATGCGCGACGACATGAAGGTGGGCGACGGCATCCTCTTTTACCACAGCAACGCCCAGCCCCTGTCGATCGTGGGCATCGCCAGCATCGTTCGGGAAGGGTATGACGATTTCCACGGCCTGGACCCCAACGACGACCATTACGACCCCAAGGCCACCCAGGAAAACCCCATCTGGTCCATGGTGGATATCAAGGCAGATCACACCATGGCCCATCCGGTCACCCTGGATGAGATCAAGGACAACCCAAAGTTGAAGGACATGCTGCTGATCCGGAAGGGCATGCGTCTGTCCATCCAGCCCGTGACCAAAGAGGAATTCGACGAAGTGGTGTCGATGGGTGGTGGTCCGGCAAGCCTGTCCTGAGTCTACCGAAGGGCTCACCATGAGCGGGTGCGGATGCCGGCTCTACCAAATTTAAACGGGAAGGCCCAATATTGGAAATTCCCGAGAGGATAGTAGGTGCTTATGAGTGTTTATTGGAGAAACGTGAAAAGGGGACAGAACCTGATCGTTGACGATACCGCAGGGCTCGAGGAAATCGTCGGAGGGTACCGGGAGAACAAGCGCGGCATCGACGCTTACGCCAGGACCATGGGGTATGAGCCGGACCGCTCAAGAAAGGGGTTCGACACGGTTGAGGATGCCAGGGAGTTCGTGGAATCCTTCACCCCCTGGGACCTTTTCGGCGACCGGGACGTTACGGTTGAACCCGAGGCAAGGCCAATCTTGGACTAAGCTCCGGCTGATATAAGTCCCGCGTAAGGAGCGTACATGTCACGCCTGCCTACCACTCTGCAACCAAAGCTCTCATCCGAGATGCAGACCAAGTATGAAAGAGCCACCAAGGCCGGTTCGGGCTTGGCGGCCACCTTCCAGGCCTTATTCGCCAACCCTGAAGTAGGGTCCGGGCTGGCCGACCTGCACGAAGCCGCCGGGCGGGCCGGCCTGGAACCTTGGGTAACCCTCACCGTGGCCCTGACGGTGGCGCACGAGCGGGATAGCGCAACCCTTTGGGATTCATTCGTGCCGTTGGCGCGTGAGGCCGGCGTCAGCGATGCGGTCATTGACGCCATCGCCGCCGGAACAGCGCCGCGCGGGTTGCTTCCCAAAGAGGGCATATGGGTGCATTTCGCGCAAGAGGTGCTCCGGGACAAGATGCGCGATTCCACCTGGCAAGCCACCACCCATCTGGTCGGAGACGAGGGCGCCGTCGGTCTGGCGTTCACGGCCTGCTACTACGACATGATGGCGCGCCTCAACCGCTCCTTTGGCTTGGATACCGCATAAGAGAATAACGGAGGCCACACATGCCGGATTACAAGTACGAGACACTATTGGTGGATCAGGACCAGTCGGTGCTGACCATCACCCTGAACCGCCCCGAGCGGCTGAACGCGGTGGATGAAGTCATGCACCGGGAGCTGGAAGCGGTCTTCGGAGAGGTGGCGATCGACCCCAGCGTGAGCGCCGTGGTGGTGACCGGCGCAGGGCGTGGGTTCTGCTCCGGCGGCGACGTCCGGGCCATGGACGAACGCGGCGGGGCCATCGCCCTCCAATCGCGGCCATTGGGAGCGGTGTCCCAGGGAGGCCGGCGCATATTACATAACATGCTCTGGGTGGAGCAGCCCATCATCTGCGCCCTGAACGGCGTGGCCGCCGGCCTGGGCGCGACCATCGCCCTGTTCTGCGACATCATCTACGCCTCGGACCAGGCCCGCATCGGCGACACCCACGTGAAGGCCGGACTGGTGGCGGGCGACGGCGGGGCGGTCATCTGGCCCCTGTTGGTGGGGGTGGCCAAGGCCAAGGAACTGCTGATGACCGGCGACATCATCGACGCCGCCGAGGCCGAGCGCATCGGCCTGATCAACAAGGTCGTCCCCCACGACAAATTGATGGAAGAAGTAATGGGCCTGGCCCGCCGGCTGGCCAACGGGCCGGCATTGGCCATCAGGGGCACCAAGCACGCCATCAACAAGAAGATCTGGAACGACTTGAACTTGGTCCTGGACATCGGTCTGGCCATAGAAGAGCGGAGCTCCCGCCATCCCGACCACTCCGAAGCCGCCCGCTCATTCGTGGAGAAGCGCACTCCCGAATTTAAGGGGACTATCTAGGACTTCCCATCGATAATCTGCGTTACCGGCCGTTCGTGGTGAGCTCCGTTGCACCATGACCGCATCGAAGCCGGGGCCCTTCGACAGGCTCAGGGCGAACGGATGGCCGTAAGGCTATTTTTCGAAACTAGGTACCAGAAACCAGGCTAAGGGAGGCCGGTCTTGGCCAACGGCGGTAAGCAAGCTGCCTGGGCGTTTCACGACGCCACCAAGCTGAGTTACATTAACCTGCTGACCAAACCCCCGCTGTATAAGTCCTATCCCGGCCTGACTCAAATTCCACTTCCCCAAGCGAAACCCCCCGGGATGCCCGCCTTGAAAGCGGTCTCCGGCCCCGCCTCAGCCGCGGCCGGCCCCCTGGACCTCCAGGCGGTCGCCCAGTTGCTCCACTACTCAGCGGGCCTGATCAGAAAGAGCGTTTCAGCTTCCGCGGGGGAGGTCCATTACCGGGCCGCGGCGTCGGCCGGCGCGCTCTACCCCATCGAACTGTATCTGGTCTGCGGCAGCCTGCCGGGACTGGCCGCCGGCGTTTACCACTACGCCCCCGCCGAAAATGCCCTAACCCAACTGAGGACCGGCGATTTCCGGGGCAATTTGGCTGTTGCCGCCGCCGACGATTCGTTGGCGTCGGCGCCCGCCACGGTGGTCAGCACGGCGGTCTCCTGGCGCAGCGCCTGGAAGTACCGCGCCCGGGGTTACCGCTACTGCTTCTGGGACAACGGCACGCTGCTGGCCAACCTGCTGGCGGCGGCCAATTCCCTGGGTCAGCCGGCCCGCGTATTGGCGGGTTTCATCGACGAGAAAGTGGACTCGATCTTGGGCGTGGACCCAGAGCAAGAGGCCAGCACCTGCCTCGTGCCATTGGGCGAGGGCGGAGTTTCTCAACCTGCTGTGGTCAGCGGCTTACCTCCCATAGACTCGGGCGATCTGGGCTTCAGTGATCCCATCCGCTATCCGGAATCAGACCTGCTCCACGCGGAGTCTTGCCTGGTTTCGGCGCAAGAGGTGTCAAAATGGCGAGGCCAGGCCCCCGGAAACGAGACGGGTCTCCCAACTGACATCGTGTCGGCGCCGCTGGGAGAGGTTATCGAGCATCGGGGTTCGACGCGCCGGTTCGCCAGGGAGCCAATATCCTCGGAACAGCTTTCTGTCATATTGGCGGCATCCTCGACAGCGGTGCCCGCCGACTTTGGCGGCGGTCTGACCGAGCCCTACCTGATCGTCAACGCGGTTGACGGCCTGGCACCGGGCGCCTATCACTATTCGAGAGAGTCGGGCGAGTTGCAGCTCTTGAAAGAAGGGGAGTTCAGAGAGGAGGCCGGACATCTCTGCTTTGAGCAGGCCCTGGGGGCCGACGCCAGCGCCGTGGTCTTCTACCTGGCCAACCTGGAATCGGTCCTGGAACGGTTGGGCAGCCGGGGTTACCGGGCCGCCCAGTTGGAAGCAGGCGTGTTAGGGGGAAAAATGTACTTGAGCGCCCATTCCCTGGGCTTGGGCGCCACCGGCATGACCTTCTTCGACGATGCCGTGACCGCCTTTTTCTCGCCCCACGCCGCCGGAAAAAGCCTGATGTTCCTGGTGGGCCTAGGCCGCACCGGCGCCCCCAACCGGGTGAGACCCTTCCGGTCCAGATTCGGTGCGCAGAAGGACTCTCTGGCCCGCGGGGCTGGCGGAGGCCGGCGTCCCGTTCCAGACTGGCTCTACAGCAACTAGCCTACGGGCTAGCCAATGGCATTCTTGCGGATGTGCTCCAGGGCCATCTGCATGTGCCACTCCATCGCCCCCAGGCCCACCACCCGCACGCCCATCTCGAAAAAGCGTTTGGCGGAAGCGGCCATGGAGTCGAAGTCGGGCGAGTCCAGTCCCATGTTGTACATGATGGCCGCCCCATGGCGCTCGGCGGTCTTCACCGCCCCTTCCAGCAGCCGCATCACCTTGGGGTCTTCGTACTTGAACGGCACTCCAAGGATTTTTGTGATGTCTCCAGCCGCCAGCCAGACCAGCTCTATCCCATCGATGGCCAGGATCTCGTCCAGGTCGTTCAGTGCGCCTTCGCTCTCCACCGTGGGGACGATCAGGGTCCCGGCGCGGGTCTTGGCGGCATATTCCGGGAATTCCTCGGCCGTCCAGAACCGGCGCAGGTGGATCAGGCGGTGCCAGTCGTCCTTGAGTTGCATCAGGTCCTGGACCTCCTCCTTGGAGCCAACGGACACCGTGACCGCAGTGGCTCCCAGGGACAGGGCCCGCGCCGCGTCGGAGATCGTGCGCCGGTCCGTTCCTTCCGCCCAAGGAAAGGACTGCACGCGAATCATGGGAGAGATGCCGGTGCCCCGGGCCGCCCGGACCAGATGGGCGATGTTGTCCCAGTCGTGGGCGGTGAACATCATGTCGGCCATGAAACAGTCGATTCCGGCTATGCCGGCAACCTCCACCATGTTGGGGTGGCTGAAAACGTAGGCGCAGAGCGAGGGCTTGCCGCTCTTTAGGTTGGCCAGTAACCGGTCGGTTTCTTCGGTGGGGAAAAGCAAGGTACACCTCGGGAATCACGTTTGGGAATCCGCAGAAAGTGTAGCCCAAACGGGCTCCCGCCACAAAAATGATACCCGGCCCGAACCGTTCGTTGGTGCGCGCGGTGGTGCGTAGGCAGCGCCGAGTATATAATCCGCCTCGACAGCCACAGGCAGGGCGCAACGTGGCTAAAGGCCATGGTGAAATATGAATTTTGCCGGACCAAGGAGTATCAGATGGAAACCGTAGGATTTATCGGGTTGGGGAACATGGGCGGCGGCATGGCGGGGAACATTCAGAAGGCCGGATACCCGATGGTCGTTCACGACATCAATGAAGGGGCTACCCGGCCGTTCTTGGAAAGTGGCGCCCGTCTGGGCGGTTCGCCGGCCGATGTGGCCAGTCAGTGCGACGTAACCTTTACGTCGTTGCCCGGACCCAGGGAGGTAGAGGCCGTTGCCGCTGGCCCGGATGGAGTGCTGCAGGGCGCCAAGCCTGGTTCCGTGTACATAGACCTTTCCACCAGCAGGCCAACCCTGATCCGTGAACTGGAGCCTAAATTCCGGGAGAAGGGGATCCATGTCTTGGACGCCCCGGTGAGCGGGGGTAAATCCGGGGCCCAGAGCCGGAACCTGGCCGTGATGGTCGGAGGCGAGAAAGAGGTGTTTGAACGGGTAAAACCATTGTTGGAAGCCTTTGGCGATAAGGTGTTCTACGCGGGCGCGATCGGAGCAGGGTCGGTGGCCAAATTGGTCCACAACATGATCGGCCACGGTGTCCGTCAGGCCATCGCCGAGGGCATGACCCTGGGTGTTAAGGCCGGCGTTGACACGGAGTCATTATGGCAGTGCATCCGCCGGGGATCTCTGGGCCGGATGAACGTACTGCATGAGGGATTCGTCAGGACCGTTTTCAGAGGGGAGTACGAGCCCGCCGGTTTCGCCCTGAGCCTGGCCCGAAAGGACATCGGCCTGGCCACGGAACTAGCGAAAGAGTTCGACGTCCCCATGCCGGTGGCCAATCTGGCGGAGCAATTGGCCATACAGGCTATGAACCGCGGGTGGGGCGACATGGACAGTACGGTCATCGTTCGGCTGCAAGAGGAAATGGCCGACGTCGAAATCAGGGCCGATATCGACGTGGCCAAGGCAGCCCGGTTCATATCAACTCATCCCGACGAGTAGGCGAGACCCCACCAACCGCTTTAGACCGGCGAAAACAAATACCGGCGTCCCGATTCATCGGGACGCCGGTATTTATCGTTGCTGGGTCAAGCCCCAGAAGAGTCTACGAATCCGGGTCCGATGTGTTCATGATCTTGTCTTGGGGTTTGATCACACCGTTGAGCAGGTCACCGTCCGTGAATGAACCGTTGGTCAACCGCGTGGCGATGTCGTCCCGGCCGTTCCAGAGCTTCTTCAGGTCGTCATCGATCAGTTCGATGATGGCCCGCCTCACTCCGGTTTCCTCTCCGATGTCCGGATACAGCTTCCACGCCTCCTTGCTGACCGATGCCAGCCAACCCGAGGAATCCCCGTTGCCGACGCCGCCGCCGCGGACGTCGTCGAAGTGCCAGGCGTACCAGGCGTTGACCATGTCGCGGAAGATGGCTAGGTCCGAGACCGGCGCTCCAACGGTGGACATCTGGACTTCAAACCGGTGGTTATCGCCTGGGTGGCCTTCCACCGCGGCAAACTTCCTCCCGCCACCCAGTCCTCGAAGGACCGAGTCGTGGAGGTTGGAAGCCGTGATGCCGACGCCAGATGCTGAGTCGACGTGACCGACGCGGACGTCGCCGACGCGCCACATCTTCTCTTCCATGGCGGATGCGCCCATGTGCATGTCCACCAGCAACTCACCCAATTCTTCGCCGAACCGGGCGCCATTGGACATCAGGGAAAGGAATCCGGTGTCGATGGACACCGTACTCCGGATCTTTTGCGCGGTTGCCCGGGCCAAAAGTTCCTGCAACTCCAAGGCGTCCACCCTGTTAGTCCCGTAGACCGGTTTGCCGGCCAGGGACTCGTGGACCATTTCGGCGATATCGGCCAGGTCTTGGTTGCCCAGTTGGAACCGGCTCAGGATACGCATGGCGATATCCTGGGCCTGCTCACCGGTCAGCAGGTTCTTTACCGTGGGGTCGTCGCTGTCGAAGGACCAGCTCTCGGCGTCGGTAACCTCTTGGAAGAGCCGGCCACCGGAACTGGATAGGCGCCTGAGATCAACGATCAAGTCCGTCCAACTGGCGGAATATTCGGTCAATTCTTCCAAGAGTCCGTTAATGACCTCTCCGACGTGATTGAGGCATACCGTTTCCAGGTATTCGTCGGTTTCACCCTTCCATTTATTCAGCCGCTTTTTGCGGTCGTTTGGAGAGACATCTAGGTTGCTGTGATTGGGCTCGGAGACCATGGGCAAGTCCCGTCTGATGGCGCGGTCGCCCAGGGCGGTCCACCGTCGTACCGGCGGTTCCTCTTCAGGGGCAACGACCAACCTCTGAATGAAGAGGCTTTCCAGCTTGGAGCTCATGCTGATCAACATCTCATCGCGCTTAACGTCGGCGAAGGTATTGGCACGGGCCAATTCGGTCCGCAGTTCGGCGTTGGCTTCCAGCACCATTCGGTCACTGATATTTCCGTCGGGACGCAGCCGTTCGAACAAAGAGCTGATCGACCGCTCAACCTCACTAAGTGCCCCGTGAACAGCACCATGGATCTGGGCGAATGCGTCTCTGGAACCGGTGCGGCCGGCTCCCAAAAAATCCAACGGGTCCACGGCCGCTGGGACCCGGTTGGTCATCTCGCTGAATGACAGCCGCTTTCTTTTAAAACTAAACCTGGCCATTCCTCTCCTCCCTACAGCTGGGTCCGCCATTGGTTTTGCAGGTACTGTTTGGCCGTCTGCACGAAGAACCCTTCCAACAAACCGACCTCACGGGAACTGATCGAGCCGAACCGTGCGTCGACGTTGTTGTTGGCCTCACGCATGGTTTCGTGGTAGCGGGCCCACCAGTCTTGACCGGTGCCCCAGGCGTCAGCCACCAATCCCTCAAGTATCCGCGCGACGTGGACCCGTTGGACCGGTAAAGAATCCTTGGGTGACCGGTGCAGCAACGCCACATCGAAGTGGGGTCCAGGAGCGGTGATAATCTTATCCGGATAGACGGTGACTTGGTAACTATCTTTGCCGGTGTACTGGCCCTTGCCGACGTCGACGCCGGTGGCGGCCCGGAGGAACTGCAGTGTGGAGTAGGCGTTCCTAAGCTGCAGCGGATAGGTGGTCTCTGGGTCCCGGGACATGCCGCGCTGCGGCAGGACCAGGTGGAGCACCACGCTGAAGTTGTAGGAAGTGCCGCGGGATTCAGCCAGCGCCGCGAGCAGCACGGGCAGAGCGCCCACGGTCCCGCCGCCCAAGAAGGCGATCACGTGGATCCTGAGATAGGTCACGCCCTCGTAGTAGGGGCAGACCTGCTCGATGGTGGCGTCGATGTGGCCCCGCAGGTTGCCGTAATTGAACCTCGCGGCTACCCCGGCGTTGGCCAAGGTTCCCAGGGCGCCCTCCCGGGACAGGCTGAGGTTCTTTAGCTCAGGCACGCACTCCGTGATCCAAGGACGCATGTCGCGCAGATTGGAGAAATGGGGCAATGTCAGCGGGATAAACCGGGATGACCGGGAAATCTCGCCTCTGGTCGCCTCACGGGTGTCCATATAGAGGAAACCAAGGCTCTTTCGGTCGGAGAAGCTCCATGATGAGGACACTTCATCCAACCTTCTAACGATCTGGCAACTGGTGGACCCCAAACCGATCACGACCGAAGGCGACGCGATCCGGTTTGCTATCTTACCGGTTCCCTGGCGCGGCGAATCCGCGTCCCTAAAAGTTCGTGAAACCATTAAGCCTCCTGCTCCCGGCACACCCCAATGCACCTATAGTATGTGTATTGGACATCAGTGTACCCATTGTAAGGGCATCGCCGTACAGTATCATAATTTATAATGTCCGCCGCCTTGATGTCAAATTCAGCCAGGGTATCCCACTAGTTTCGTATACATAACCTAGAATGCTGGCTGATTACATAACCAGTTAGGCTTAAATGAAACGAAAAGGGTCTATCTTGACCGTTGAACCTGCCGACAGGCCCTTAGGCTCGGTTGGGCAACATCCCCAATATTGAAATTCCAGGATACCCACATCCTTAGGATACAGCGGATCGGCCCGGCATCAAACGCTAAATCTTCCCATATTTAGGGAAAAATAGCGCCCAAGAACAGCAAAGTGAGGATACCGTTTGTCCGGGTGATGTCCGAGGCGGAAAATTAAGTCATCCCGAAGGTTGACTGGCGAGAATATTCGGCGCCGCCCACCCCGTTATTCAGGCGAAAGCCGGAATCCAAGAACCGTCGCTTATGACAAATTATTCACCTACGCCGCCCCGCCGCCACTCCCCTGATTAAAGATAGACCATCCATTCCAGCAGGTTATGGTCGGGGTCCCGGGCATACATGCTGACAGCGGGCAGCGACCCCCTGGCGCGGGCGCCCTTCCGAGGTCCGGGCCCGCGTATGATCTCGACCCCGGCATCAGCCAGCATCTGCTGACACTCTTCGGCCGTCCCGTCCCAGACGAAGCAGATGTCGGCTGAACCGGGCACGGCGGTATCGCCCCGCAGGCTGGCGGTGAAACCCTCTGGATGCACGTTTATCTTCGATTCTCCGGCCTGGATCGAGAAGATGTTGGCCTTGCCGGCCCTCCAATCATCCTCGTCATTGATCTCGAATCCCAGCTTCTTGTAGAACGCGATGAGCTTTTCCGCGTTGGCGGTGGGCATTGCCAGGTGGTCGATGCCAACAGTCCCCATATGGAGCCTCCCTCTGGTCAACAATCAACTCGATAATAAGGGGAGAACCGGCCTACCTGGACCGGATTCATCCCGGATCTCCAGATATTATATTCATCTCCGGCCGCTGGGGCCACCGGCAAGGGTTTCAGGCATGCCGGAACGCTCCTTGCATTGAACTTTGTGGTACTTTATGGGCGCTCTAGGGTTGGACGCACGTTCGATTCGAAAAAAATTCTTATGGGGCTATCATCGGGGAGAGACCATGTTCGACCTTCTGCTCAGAAACGGCCGAATCGTAGACGGCACCGGCCAGACCTGGTTCCGGGCCAGCCTGGGGGTCACCGGGGACACCGTCACGGTGATCAAGGGAGACACCTCCCAGGTCCAGGCCGGGCGAATCATCGATGTTGAAGGTTCGGTGGTCTGTCCCGGGTTCATCGACATGCACTCCCACTCGGAGCTCAAACTTATGACCGAGCCCGAGCACCAGGCCAAGGTGAGGCAGGGCGTGACCACCGAGGCCATCGGCATGGACGGGCTGTCCTACGCACCCATCTCCCCACCCAAACTGGAGCAACTGCTCATATTTCTGGCCGCCATCAACGGGACGCCGCCACCGGACGCGCGCTGGAGTTCGGTCAAGGAGTTCCTGGACCTTCTGGATGGACGCGCCGCCTGCAACGTGGCATTCATGGTGCCCCACGCCGCCATCCGCATCGAGGCCATGGGCTGGGAGGACCGGGCGCCCACACCGCCGGAACTGGCCCGAATGCAAGAATTGGCCCGCCAGGGGATGGAGGACGGGGCCTTCGGGTTCGCCACCGGTCTGACCTATCCCCCAGGCGCCTACAGCGAAACCGGCGAGTTGGTGGCGATCTGCGAAGCGATATCGGACCTGGGCGGGTTCTACATGACCCACGCCCGCTACACCAAGGGCGACCAATTGCTGGACCCGTTCCGCGAGGCTATCGAGATCGGCCAACGTAGCGGCGTGCCGGTACACATTTCCCATTTTCACAGCCCGGTGGACGGCATGGGCCAGCGGATGATCGACCTCGTTGACGAGGGGCGGAACGCCGGAGTCGACGTGACATTCGACCAATATCCCTACGCCGCCGCCAGCACGGTCCTTCATTCCCTGCTCCCCTACTGGGTGCATGCCGGAGGGCCGGCGGTTTTGTTGGAGCGGATCAAAGACCCGGCGGTCCGTGAACAGATTGCCGATTCGGTGAAACCCATGTGGGGCTCGACCCTGGATGACTACGTCTACAGCCACATCGGCTCTGGTAAGAACAAGGAATGGGAGGGCCGGTCCATGACTGACCTGGCCGATTTCCAGAGCAAGAAGATGGTGGACAGCATCTGCGACCTGCTGATCGAGGAGAACCTGGAAGTGGCCTTCGTGGCCCGGACCGGAAACCCGGAAAACATCCGGACCATCGTCCGCCATCCGGCCCACATGGTCGGTTCAGACGGGGTTTTGACCGGTGAGATGCCCAACCCCCGGACCTTCGGCACCTTTCCTTATGTATTGGGCCAGTTCTCCCGGGAGGAGGGGTTATTCCGGATGGAGGAGGCGGTCCGCAAGATGACCGCGTTGCCGGCCCAGCGGTTGGGGCTCCAGGACCGGGGCATCCTGCGCGACGGCATGAAGGCCGACGTGGTCGTCTTCAATCCGGACACCGTTGCGGCCAAGGCCACCTTCGAAGACCCGAAACAATACCCGGTGGGCATCGACTACGTCATTGTTAATGGCAAGTTGGTCATCGATAATGGTACCCATACCGGAGCGCTGCCCGGCCGGGCGCTGAAATCGCAGTGAAGCTGTCAGCTCTTGGCTAATGGAAGGCCCAGGCTTGTTGCCCCATCGCCCCATGAGGCATAATCCATAATCGATTCTAGTTTCCAAAAATAGCTGACCGCTGAAGGCTGACAGCTAGAGGACACACCGATGGACTTTGAACCCCGCTATACCCCAGAGCAAGAAGAATTCCGCCAAGAGGTCAAGGCCTGGATGAAGGACAA
>JACZYV010000211.1:0-4180 GCA_022570905.1 Chloroflexota bacterium | reverse complement strand
CGGCCTTGGCGGGATCGACCCGCACGCTGACGCTCACCTGGTCGTGGCTGCCGTGGTAGCCGCCCTCGACCTTGGCGATCTTGCTCTTGCCCGTGACGGCCCGGGCCGCCCGGATGGTGTTCAAGGTGGCCTCGGTGCCCGAGTTGGTGAAACGGACCAGGTCGAAGCTGGGGATGCGCTCGCAGAGCAGCTTGGCCAGGCGGACCTGATGGGCGCTGGGGGCGTTGTAGACCATGCCTTTACTCATCTGCTCTTGGACTGCGTCCACCACCGGCTTGGGCGAATGGCCCAGGACGAGGGTGGTCATGGTGCCGATGAAGTCCAAGCGGTCAACGCCGTCGGAATCGACGACATGGCAGCCCGAGGCGTGGTCAACGAAGATGGGATAGGGCGCCCAGAAGATGGAGTTACGGCTGTCGCCGCCGGGCAGGTAATTCTTGGCGTCCTCCCACAGGGCCTTCGATTTGGGAGTCAATCGGAGGTACCGTTCTAACTCGCTGGTGGACTCAGCCATCCGTGCCTCCTAATGGTGTAAATCCCTTCCCCCGCGCCGGGGGAAGGTTAGGTCCGACGGAGTCGGGACTTCCCGGCGGTGCCGAGGACGCTCGATAGAGTCGGCGCTCGACATATTCGGAGATGGGGGCGTTCTTAATGTAGGTGTTGAAACCCTAATCGGCTGTTGCTCCAACTGCCGTGACCGGTGTGGCCCCAGGGAAGTAGAGCTTTCTCAATGATCCGCTGCCCAGGCTGATGAATACGACCGCCACGAAGATGAGGCCGCCGAACACGATCACCGACGATGCGCTGAACACGTCGGCGAAGGCCGCGTTGGCCAAGTTGGTGACGGCCATGCTGCCGCCCACGTGGACCGAGTAGACCCCGGCCACGCGGCCCCGGACGTGGTCCTCGGTAAGACTCTGGATGATGGTGTGGCTGATGGTCATGAACCCGGCTTGGTTGGCGCCCATCACCACCGTGGCGAGGATCGAGATCGAGGGGCTGTCCGACCATGCCAGCAGCATCGGCCCCAGTCCGCTGGAGAAGGCGAAGAACAAGAACAGCTTGCCTCTGGCGGACTCGCTTCTGACCCCGGCCATGAAGATGGAGGCCACCAGCGCCCCGCCGCCGATGCCGGCGATCAGGTAGCTGACGCCCACCGAGCCGGCCCCCAATTTATCCTGGGATATGGCGGGAAGCAGGGACTCGTAGGACATGGTGAGGGCGCAGTGGGCCAGGACCAAGAGGACCATGGACATGATGATGGGCCGCTTGTAGACGTAGACGAAACCTTCAAATAAGTTCGCCAAAAACCCCTGGCTCTTGTCGATGACTCCCGTGGACCTGGTGGCCACCCGGGAGACGAAATAAAAGCCAAAGAGGTAGAGCGCCGCGGAGAGCCAGAAGGCCGAGTCGATGTTGACGAAGCCCAGCAGCGGGACGATGGCCAGAGCCCCGGCCATCCGCGCGCCCTGTTGGGTGGCCTGGTTCAAGGCGATGGCGTTCATCAGGTGCTCTTTGGACACCAGGTTGGGTATCAGGGCCGTGGACGTGGTCATCTGAGCGGCGCGCAGCGTGCCGTTGGCCAGGGCCAGGAACGTGAGCGTCCAAGGTCCGGCGAGTCCGTTCATCACCAACACGGCCAGCAGGATGTTGTTGACCACTTCCAGGATGAAGATCCAACGCAACAGCTTCTGCCGGTCGAAGCGGTCGGCCAGGAACCCAGCTATGGGCGTGGAGAACACCCTGGGCACGATGGCCGCAAAGGTGACTATACCCACCCAGAGCGAGCCGTCGGTGATCTCAAAGGCCAGCCAGCCCCGGGCGATGATCAGCGCCCAGGCGGCGGAGGCGGAGAAAGTGGTGGCGATCCAGAGGTTGCGGTAGTCCTTATATTGCAGGGCCAGGAGGAACCGGTCTCGTGTCGTCGCTAGTAAGGTTCTCATGCCGTTCCTTGATATAAATCGGCCTGCACGATTATAGCAGTAGTCACAAGACTGATTGGAAGGCGGCTCAGGTCCGATTCAGTCTTGACTGTCCCCAAGCCGCTAACTACAATCGCCAAAGCCGCTCAACCGGCTGTATCTCCGGGCCTACTAAGGAACAAAATGCCGTTCGAAGCCCCCGCCGATGGCGTCCTTCTGCCACCCTACCGCGTTCTGGACCTGGCGGGCCCCGAGGGCGTGTTCTGCGGCAAGCTGCTGGCCGACTACGGCGCGGATGTGATCAAGGTTGAGCCCCCGGCTGGAGACCCCACCCGGCAGAGGCCCCCGTTCATCGGAGACCAACCGGGACCCGAGCGCAGCGCCTATTTCCTGTTCTACAACACCAACAAGCGGTCGGTCACCCTGGACCTGGAAAGTAGCCAGGGGCAGGGCCTGTTCAAGAAACTGGCTGCCTCCGCCGACGTTTTGATCGAGAGTTTTCCCGTGGGCTACATGAAGTCCCTGGGACTGGACTTCGACACCCTGAAAACCGGCAATCCAGGACTGGTGATGTGCTCGGTTACGCCCTTCGGCCAGACCGGCCCCTGGAAGGACTTTCAGTCCACGGACCTGATCTCTTTGGCCGCCAGCGGCTTCATGCAGATCACCGGCGACCCCGACGGCCCGCCCCTGCGCCAGGGCAACGAACAGTCCCACTTCCCCGGCGCCCAGCACGCGGCGGCGGCGATCATGGGGGCACTGTTCTACCGGGACATGCAGGGCGGCTCGGGGCAGTACATCGACGTTTCCATGCAGGAAGCGATGATCACCTACTACACCGACGCCCATCCCGCCCTGGCCTGGATGCAGCGCGGGGAGAACGTGACCAGGGTGGGCACCAACTCGACCCTGGTGATCCCGCTGGGGGCCTACCCCAGCAAGGACGGCTGGATCTCCGCTGGAATCATCACCCCCCGGGAGTGGGAGAACCTTTCCCAGTGGATGTACGAGGTCACCGGCAACGAAGATATCCTGAACGACGCTTACAAGGGCGGCAACCAGGACCGGGCCCCCTACAACGACATCATCACCGCCCTGGTCATCGATTTCACCACCCGTTTCACCTCGGAAGAGCTATTTCACCAAGGCCAGGAACGGAACCTGGTGTTCATTCCGGTGAACACGGTGCCAGACCTGCTGTCCGACCCCCAGCTTGAGGCCAGCAATTTCTGGTTCGACCTGGACCACGCCGATGCCGGCACGTTGAAGTACCCGCTGGGTGTGTTCGACAGCGAGGAGGTTTCGCCGGGAACCAAGCCGGCCCCGCACCTGGGCCAGGACAACGACGCCATCTTCGGCGGCGAGTTGGGCCTCAGCGAGACTGAACTCGTCTCCCTCCATGCCCAGGGAACCATTTAGGTATGGCTAACCCCAAAAAAGCGCTGGAGGGCGTCCGTATCCTGGAGCTGGGCCCGTATGTGGCCCTGCCCATGACCGGCCGCATCCTGGCGTCCATGGGCGCCGAGGTCATCAAGGTCGAGACCAACAAGGTCCTGGATGAGATGAACTTCATACCCGCCTGGTCCCGGGGCGGCGGCCAGCCGGAATTCCAGCGGGCCAAGAAACGGATCACCATCGATGTCCGCACCCCGGACGGCCTGGAAGTGTTCAAAGAGTTGGTCAAGGTCAGCGATGTGTTCATGACCAACTTCCGGCGCAACATCCTGGACCGGTGGGGCATCGATTTCCCGGAACTCCGGCGTCTGCGTCCCGACATCATCCTGATGTGGCAGACCGGCCTGGGCGGCATCGGCCCTTATTACACCTACAAGTCCTACGGGATATTGGTGCAGCACATGGGCGGCGTCTCCCTCATGTCCGGCGAGGAAGGCGAGCCGCCGGCCACCATCAACACGTCCTACTCCGACTATCACACCGGCGTGTTCCAGCCGGTGGCGGTAATCGGGGCGTTGATGCGGCTCAGGTTGACCGGACGGCCCGCCACCATGGAATCGTCCATCTTCAAATCGGGCGCCCTAACCGCCGGGCCGGCCATACTCGACTACCAGTCCACCGGCCGGACGCCCCAGCGCATGGGCAACCGGGACCCCTTCGCGGCGCCACACGGGGTCTACCGGTGCCAGGGCGACGACCGCTGGTGCGCCATCGCCGTGCAGACCGACGAGCATTGGGCCGCCTTCTGCCGGGCCATCGGCAGTCCCGAATGGTGTAGTGAGGATTCATTTTCGTCCCTGGAG
>JACZYV010000210.1:0-4229 GCA_022570905.1 Chloroflexota bacterium | reverse complement strand
CGACGGCAGCATCTTCACCACCGGCGCCTGCGTCAACCCAACCTCTACCATCCAAGCCCTGGCGCTGCGAACGGCCGACTACCTGAAAGGCGAGGGCGGACAGGTCATTAAATAGCTGACAGCTTTCGGCGGTCAGCAGTCAGCCCTGTTGCCACCTTGAGTGTAGCGAAGGGTCTCTTTGCTCTCGGTCTGTGTTGGTGTTCTGGCAGCGAGATTCCTTCCCGACGGGTCGAGAACGCCTCGGTATGACAGACTTCCTGCCCCAAGCGCCCCCATTCGCAAGGGGGAAGGTTAGGTCCGGCTTCGTCGAGAGTCTCGACGAAGCCGGAGATGGGGGCGTTCCACCTCGGCCATTGACACCAGATTCAGCCAGACTTAGGATATCCATGCCTGCCGCCAGGCTCTCATTGGCTTGTTCTGCGAGGCAGGATTCGCAGCTAAAAATCGATAACAGAAGGTGCTAACCATGCCAGAGGTCTACGGTATCGGCGATTTCCGCTATAACTTTGTTGAGAACTGGGCCAAGTTGCCCAGCGGCATGACCTTCAAAGAATGCCCCGGCGTGGCCATCGACTCACAGGACAACGTGTTCATCCTAACCCGGGGAGAGGAACCGATAATCGTGTTGGACCGGGACGGTAATTTTATCCGGTCCTTCGGCAAAGGCCACTTTAGCGAAACGCGGACCCACGGCCTGTACATCGCCCATGACGATTCTCTCCTCTGCGCCGACGACGGGATCCACACCATCCAGAAGTTCAGCCCCGAGGGCGAGAAGCTGATGGAGATCGGCGAGAAGAACAATCCAGCTACCCGCTGGAGCGGGGAGCCGTTCAACCGGCCCACCGCCGCCGCCATCCACCCCGGAAACGGCGACATCTACGTGTCCGACGGCTACGGCAACTCCCGTATCCACGTCTACACCGGCGACGGCGAGTACAAGTTCTCCTGGGGCAGCCCGGGCATCGACGCCGGGCAGTTCATCCGCCCCCACAACATCGCCATCGACAGCAACGCCAACGTCTACGTGGTGGACCGGGAAGCCCACCGGATCCAGATCTTCGACACCCAGGGCACGTTCATCACCATGTGGAACAACATCCACCGTCCCGACTCCATGGCGCTTTGGGGCGAGCATATCTACATCGGCGAGTTGAACGGGATGGGCGGCGTGGACGATGCCCCCGGCCTGGGACACCGGGTGTCGATCTTCGATCTGAAGGGCAACCTGGTGAGCCAATTCGGGGACAAGAACGAAGGGGAAGGCCCCGGACAGTTCATCGCCCCCCACGGCATCGCCGTCGACTCCCAGGGTTCCATCTACGTGGCCGAAGTCTCCTACACCATCCGGGGCCAGCACATGACCCCGCCCAAGGAACTGCGGTCGCTGTCCAAGTACACGCTGGCCAAGTAGCCGTTAGCTGACAGCCATCAGCAGTAAGCTTCCAAGAAGTCCCTTCCCCCTTGCGAGGGGGAAGGTTAGGTCCGACGGAGTCGAGGAGACTTCCCGGCAACGCCGAGGACGCTCGATCGAATCGGCGCTCGACGGGGTCGGAGATGGGGGCCGCCTCTCGGGGAGACCATATTCAGCGAGAGCATGAAAGGCCCTTAACGCTGTCATACGGATCCCGGCCGGAGTCGGGAGAAGGGTCTCATTACCACAGCAACGGGATTCTTCGCTCCGCTCAGATTTACATTTTGGTGAGAAGTTGGTCTCGTTTGGGAACATCAGCGGAGGGCTTTAACCTTGCCTGAATCAGGCGACACAACTACTGTCCAATGGGACTCGGCCCTGGAGGCCATCGAGCGTTGTTATGAGTTGGGTTGGACCGACGGACTGCCGGTGGTACCGCCCACGGAACAGCGGGTCGGAGAATTCATCGAGCGTTCCGGCCGGCCTTCGGCTGAGGTTGTGGGCGAGCTTCCGGAGCGCCGCCGCGAGATAACCGTGGGCAAGGTGGCCGCCAACGCGGTGATGGCCGGATGCCTGCCCGAATACATGCCGGTGGTGCTGGCCGCCACCGAGGCCATGTTGGAACCAGTGTTCAACCTGGTGGGGCCATCGTCCAGCATGGGCGGTGCCGCCATCCTTTCCATCGTGAACGGGCCGGTGGTCAAGGAACTGAACATCAATTCCAGGAACAACCTGTTCGGTCCGGGGAACCGGGCCAACGCCACCATCGGCCGCGCCGTGCGGCTGGTCCTGATGAACGCCTGCGCCGCCATCCCCGGCGTCTTCGACCGCAGCGTCATCGGCCATCCCGGCAAGTACACCTACTGCATCGCCGAGGCCGAAACCGAGACCCACTGGACGCCCCTGCATGTCGAGCGGGGTTTCTCGGCGGACCAGAGCACCGTGACGGTGTTCGCCGGAGAGGCGCCCCGCCAGGTCAGGGCCGTGGGACATCCCGAGCCCATCCTCATCGCCCTGGCCGACGTGGCGTCCAGTCTCGGCAGCAACATGTCCACTTCGGGGTCGGTGGGCGATACCGGCATCGGCGTCCGGCAGGGCCAGATCGTGGTGACCATCGCGGGCAACTCCAACCTCTGGAAAGACTGGACCAAAGCCCAGGTCAAGGATTACATCCACGCCCGGACACAACGCTCCGTGGCCGACCTCAAGGCGGCCAGCGTGATCGACGGAGACCCTGAGCCCGGCGACGATGAAAACATGGTTTCGCTGATACCGGAACCCGACGATATTCTGTTGGTGTTCGCCGGTGGCGAAGAGGCCAACATGTCGTCGGTGATCCCAAGTTGGGGACCCAAAATTGCTTGCACCGCGGTTACCAAACTCATCAGATAGGCCGGGAGGACGAGAGCGTGGCCCAAGAGAAGAAATATTCGTTGCAGGGTCAACTGCTGTCTGGCTGCAATTGCGACTGGGGTTGCCCGTGTAATTTTGAGGTGGCCCCGTCTTACGGGAATTGCGAAGGCGTCTACGTCTGGCATATCGAAACAGGACACTACGACGGAGTGTCGCTGGACGGTGCGGTCTTCGGGCAATTCGGCATGTTTCCGGAGGCCATCCACCTGGGGAACGGCACCATGCTCGATGTGATTGACCAACGCCTGTCGCCACCGCAACGGGCGGCGGCGGAAACTATTCTGACGGAAGTGCCGCCCTTCAGCGTCTTCCACGAGCTGTCGCCCAACTTCTTGGGGTTCCAATATGTGCCCATGGAGATTCACCTGGACGGTATCCGCAGCGGGATCAAGATACCCGGGATACTGGACCTGCAACTATGTCCCATGAGCAATCCGGTAACCGGGGAAGATGAACTGGCGACCCTGACCAAGCCCACCGGCTTCACATCGAATATCCAGGAGCTTTGCTCCACCGGCCGGTTCACGTTCCAAGTGGGCGGGAGTTCCTACGACCACAGCGGGAAGTATGGGGAGTTCTGCCCGTTCGAGTATTCCAACCAGTGAGCCCGTGGCGCCAGCCATTGATTTTTCGCGTCGGCGCCGCCACAATCCAAGTAACGGCCTAACGAGAGATAGAGAGGGAACCAGATGGCCCAGACCGAACATGTATTGGTAAACCCAGTCACCCAGCCAATAGTTGCCCCCTTCGACGGCGCGCCCCGTCTGGCCAGCCTAGCCGGCACCCGGCTGGGGATTATCGACGACAGTAAGCGCAACGCCGACGTTCTTCTTGAGGAGTTGGCCGAGATACTGAGGACGCGTTACGAGATAACCGAGGTCAAGTGGCACCGGAAGCCCAGCGCCTCCCGGCCCGCGGACCCCAAGGCCCTGAAGGAGCTGACCGAACAGGTCGACTCGGTGATCATCGCGATCGGTGATTGAGGCTCTTGCAGCGCGTGCAGTGTGCACGACGGGATTCACGTGGAGAACGCCGGCATACCCTCGGCCACCATCTGCACCGACCGGTTCGTGCCGACGGCTGAGGGAATGGCAAAGATGTGGGGAGCGCCCGATTACCCGACTATCTTCACCCAGCACCCCATCGAGAACCTATCCCGGGAAGCCATCCGCGCCAGGGCTGAGGAACTGGCTCCCATGGTTGTCCGGGTCTTGACCGGAGAGGGTTAAGACCGCAGTTCTAATCAGTCGACATGAAGGCCCCCGGAGCAGATCATTTCCGGGGGCCTTTCGCATCGGCAGGTTATGTGATGCAAGCCATCGCCAAGATTTTCGATAACCCGTCATTCCGCTGTAGGCCGACTTACTCCGGGCAATTGCAGGAAAGACGGGTTAGGGGCCGG
>JACZYV010000058.1:0-15721 GCA_022570905.1 Chloroflexota bacterium | reverse complement strand
GGGCGCCAATTCACTGTTATCGGCGTTTTGGAGGATACGGGAGGCGGAGGGTTTAACTCGATCGACGATCGGGTGATAGTGCCCATCACCACCGTATACAACCGTCTATCCGTGTCGCGAACGGCTCGGGGCGGCGTATCGGTCCAGACCATCAATGTTGAAGTCATCAACGTAGAGGCAATGGAAGAAGCCGTGGACCAGGTGGCCACCGTGCTGCGCTTCCGCCACCGTATCACGGGCGAAGACGATTTCACCGTGAACAGCCAACAAGAGACCATCGAGACCCTGGAGGAGACCACCAACACGTTCATCGTGTTCTTGGGGGCCATCGCTGGAATATCGCTGCTGGTAGGCGGGATCGGAATCATGAACATCATGTTGGTGACGGTGACCGAGAGGACCCGTGAGATTGGCATCCGCAAGGCCATGGGCGCCAAACGCAGGGACATAATGTTCCAGTTTCTTGCCGAGGCGGCGCTGCTCAGTCTGGGCGGCGGAGGCTTGGGCTTGGGTGTGGGCGCTCTGCTGTCCTGGTTCTTGAACGACCGGACCCTTGGCACTCAAACCTTCCAGACTTCCTTCAGCGGAGATTTTGCCGTATTGGCCTTGGTGGTCGGCGTCAGCATTGGCCTGTTCTTCGGTATCTACCCTGCCATGCGCGCGGCCAAACTACACCCGATCGACGCATTGCGTCACGAATAGAGATATCGGGCAAACTTCAGATCAGATGGGTTCGTCCATAAAAGCATTAACCATGATTAAGAAGGAACCAGAGAATGAGCACAAAGGGATTTCTACTGTTGTTGGTCACGGTCATAGTCATTGGCGGGTCCATCGGCGGCGCATTCGCCGGGGGCTTGGCATTGGGACGCAGCCAAGACGATGACGCGGCGCTCGAAACCGCCGGCTTCCAACAACGGCTCGGAGGGGGGCAAGCACCTTCAGGCAACTTACAATTCGGCGGAGCCCCTCCTGGCGGCGCCTTAACGGGAGAAGGAGCCCAGACCGGCCAGGTTGCTCCTCAAGGATTCGGAGGCGGTGGATTTGGCGGTGGGGGCGGGGCTGGCGGCGGCTTCTCCCGCAACATAGTGAACGGGATTATCGGCGCAGTCGATGGCAATCTCATCACTATTGCCACCGACTTGGGCGAGACTCGAGTGGTCTTGGGTGACGACTCTACTGTGCAAACCTTCGAGGCGGGCACCGTGGCCGACCTGTCTTTGGGCGACCGGATCTTCGTCATTTACACGGGCGACATCGAAAGCGAAGAGCCGGTCGAAGCGGCGTCGGTTATCGTGAACCAACCCCAAGGCGCCGGAAATTTCGGCGGCGGCGGGTTTGGCGGCCGAGGCGGATTTGGCGGCCGTGGATTTTTGAACGGGACCGTGGGCGCTGTAGATGGCGCCCTCCTCACCGTCGCCACCGACTCGGGCGAGACCCGGGTGAATCTAGGCGAGGGGGTGACCATTCAGCTTTATGAGGCAGGCACAACCGGCGATCTAACCGCTGGCGTCCGGGTGCTGATCATCATCACCGGTGATCTCTCAGCCGGAGAACCGGCCATTGCAGCGTCTGTCACCATAAACCCGCCCGAGGGTGGAGGGTTGTTCGGCGCCGGAGGTTTTGGAGAGAGATTTGGCGGCAGGCCGCCAAGGCCGTAGGATGACCTCCCGGCAGCCAAGCGTTCCAATCGGCGTCCTTTGACGGGCATGGGTGATTATTATTAAAATCGTCCCTGCAATCCGTGATGCGAATGGAAGCAAATTACCATACAGGTGGGGCGGTTGATTCAAGCAGGAAAACTTAAAAGCGCGTATCGGAGCGCCGCTGTCCGGCCATCTGACCTTTGGCCGGTCCTGCGGCTCTTTGGACCCAAGGGGTGGACCGCTGCCGCCATCGGAGCGGTCGCTGCGTTCGTTGTGCTAGGCGTGCCTACGGCGATGATCGACAATCCTTTTTTCATTCGAATGATTCCGGCACGGGAACAAGACTACGTGATCTGGATAGCTTCAAGTTTGCTGCTTGGCCTTGTTCTGGGCACCTTCGCCATCTCTTCGGTAAAGGGCAGCGGAGGCAAGGCCATGGGCAGCGGAATCCTAACTTTCCTGGCGGTGGGTTGCCCGATATGCAACAAGCTGGTCATCGTATTTCTGGGCATATCGGGGGCGCTTGCTTACTTTGAGCCGGTGCAACTCTACCTCGGCATTGCCTCTGTGATCTTTCTGGCCTGGACCCTACTCCTTAGAGCCAGGTCTGTGAGCGGGGCCTGCCCAACTTAAGGACTGCCAACCGGCCGTCGTGATCGAAAACCCTATCAAACCTGTCCTGCACCGAGCTAGCACCGGACCGACCTCCAACTCGAACGTCCTAAAAGGTCACCGGTCTGCATTATCGGTGATGAACTTCCGTATCTTGGCCTCATCGAGGTTTTCCAGAGTCAGCAACCTGCCCGGCGCCGCCAGGGCGATCTTGGCGTCCATGGTGGGGTAAGGGGCCAAGTAAACATACGGGGGGAAGTCTAGAACGATCTCAGTGAGCTTCTCAACCAAATCAGGCTCGCATTCGTAGTTGACGCAGTTGTACTGCACGAGCAGGCTGCCTCGTTCATGTCCGGCGGCGCGTTCCATGACGTGCTCTTGTTCCAGCCGCGGAATCGGCTGGGTATTGATCTGTTGCAGGGGTAACGACTCTAGGTGGGCAGCGGAAAAGCCGGTGGGAGGCAGTATCTTCCCGAAGGTGCTCCTGGTAGTCATGAACAGCACGATACCAGCCACCGCCACAGTTGTTGCTGTAAAGCCGGCCGCGGCCACGAGGACCTTGCGCCGCAGGTTACGCCAGCGCGCTCTCCGGGATTCTTGCTGCCGCCGGTCGCGCGCGCCGTGCCTTCGCTCATATCTTGCTTTCCGGTCTGCCAATACGACCTCCAACCTTACGAGCCGGTCGCTGATGGACCGGGAGATACCCGCGGCCGTTGGGCATCGACTGCGCGATCAACCGTCTGATCAACGCGGTCCGGTCCCTACTCTCCCCTTGACCCAAGGCGAGCGCCATACCGGCAGGCCGCGAACACCAGGAACGCCAAAACCAGGATTACCACGGTCTCACCGGCGTGTCTACCTCCCGCATCGTCGAGTAGATGTTGCAGGTGCATGCCACCCAAGAGCGCCAACCCAAGGGATATGAGGCCCAGAATCAAGTTGCTACGGTGTAATATATCGCGCCAATTCATTTAAAGTTCTCTCCAAATTATGTCCAACCATCCGAAACGCCGCATCGCATGGATACGTTTCCGTTTGTTGAATACGATGCGGGACAAGGCGGTGGATTCGTCATTGATGATACAGCGGACGTCTTTGCGAAATCCGTTTACGGCGATGGACTGCCCCAACGGTGGCGGCTATCCTGGGGACAGTTTTTAGTTATGACGCCAGGGGAAGACGCTGCCGGAGTGTTTCTCCGGTACCGGCGTGAATTGGGGATCTGGTTTGGGATTTTCGCCATCGCCCACACCATCATTATTCTAGACGGGTGGGTGCTATGGGATTTCTACCAGTTCATGGGATATCAGTACATCCCGGCCATAGACCAAACGGTCAGGATGGAGTCGGGATTCGGTATGGCCAATATCCTGGGGTTGATGGCCGTTCTGATCGCTCTGCCCCTGATGGCGACATCAACGGATTGGGCGACCCGTGCGCTGGGCGCGAGCGCCTGGAAATTCATACACTATGGCTCCTATACCATCTTCTACGCAGTGGCCCTGCATACCGCGTATTTTTTGTACATTCACTACACGATGTCGTTTCACCGGACGGTCCCCGATCCCAACTGGTTTCAGATTCCTTTCGCGGTGCTCACAGCGGCCTTGGTCGCGGCACAGGTCGGGGGCTTTTTTAAGACTGTAGCCAGCCATCGCCGGGGGGCGAGGCGGGCCTAGCTGGCTGCTCCCCCGGTAAAGACTCGTCCCCATGGGCCAGTGACTCCAACACCATCATGACTGGCGAGCGGGTGGCCGGGTGGATGAAAGAGGGCCAAACCTTTCGATCATGGGGGCGCGGTCATAGCCCGTCGATAAAGGCTGAGAACAGGTCTGTGCCTTTCCAGCGGACCAGAACGTCCGGCCCCAGACCGTTGCTCCACATCCTATCGCTGGCGGGGTCCACGATGGTGGACACGTCCCCGGCCTCCTGCATCAGCTCGATGTGGGCCATCACTTCGGTGAACGCCAGGAAGAAGTTGCTCTCTTCCAGTTCCCGGTTGGAGAAATACTTCCTGGTGAGCGAGACCAGGTCCATGGGGCCGGTCTTCATCACCTCGGTCAACTGGTGGCAACGGTCCCGGTGGTGTTCCACGATCTCCGTGGCCCGTTCCAGCCCTATGGGGTTGAACTGCCCTCTATGAAACGCCCGGTGGGCCGGCAGAACGGTGATGTCCCCTTCCAACAAAGCCATCCGCTTCAATGACGTGATCAGGGCCTTCAACCCGTAGATCTCGTTCGCTCCCTGGTATGCGGACGGAAGGGTCGACTTATGTGAGTCGTAACTCATCGCCACCGAAGGATGCGGCGTGATCAGGGGCAAGATGTGGTCTCCCGAGAACATCACTTGGTCGAACGCGATGCACAGCTCGTCGGGGGAGTGCCCGGGGGTGTGGTAGAAGGTGAGCTCGCCCGCCTGGAGTTCGTCGGTCACCGGATGGCTGAGGGTTAGCCCGCGCTTGATTTCATGGTGCTCTTTAACCCGCGTCATGGTCTCGGACTTCTCAAAGGCCTCGAACCCCTGGACCTCACGCCTCCAGCCCCTTTCCATATCGCCACGGCCGGCCTGCAACATGAAGCCGTAGATCTCGTGTGCCCAGAGCTCCGCGCCGCTCTTTCGGACCACCGGTGGGCAACTGCCGTCATGGTCCATGTGGCCGTGGGTGACCACGATGCGGTCCACCGCGGTTAGGGGGTATCCCAGTTGCTCCAGCCCCTCTTCCAGAAAACTTAACGATCCGTAACAGCCGGGGTCCACCAGAGTCAGGTCATCGCCCTCGATCACGTAGCACCAGGTCGGCCCCAGGGTCGTTTCCCAAGACTGAGGCACTCCGATGGCTTTGATCACGGCCCCGGTGGGCGAGGTGTATTTTACGAGCGTCCCGTTTCCTGAATCGTCGCCTTCTTTGATTATCTCGGTTTCTAGCATCGGTCCTTGTTTCAAGCTTCATCGCCCCAGGGTTGCCCAGGCGTACATCGGCCCGTTGGCCGATTGACCATGGGCAAAGCGATAGGCACGGAGGTCGGGGCACTGGGAATGGTAACATCTTGTCTGCGGGATAAAAAGCTGAGGAGATGACGTTATGGTCCAGTCGATAGGGATCGTGGGATGCGGGGCCATCGGCCAAGCCCTGATGCGGGCCGCCGGCTCCGGCCAATTGAACGTGGCGGTGGCTGGTGTAACCAGCCGTGACGAAAGCCGGGCCCACGAGTTTCTGGGCAGCCTGGACTCCCCGCCTCCCTACCTGGACCGGCAGGAGCTCATAGCCAGGTCGGACCTGATAGTTGAGACGGCCGGCGGCCATGTCGTCGCTGAACTGGCCAATGAGACCTTTGCCGCAGGGAAAGACTTGATGGTCATCAGCATCGGAGCCCTGTTGGAGAACCCCGGCATCATCGAGGAATCGCGGAGAACGGGTTGCCGGTTGTTGGCCCCTTCCGGCGCCATCGCGGGCCTGGACGGGATAAAATCGGCCTGCGCGGGCCAGGTGGACCATGTGACCATGGTGTCCCGCAAACCGCCCATCAGCCTGGAAGGCGCGCCGCATCTGGTCGAGAACGGTATCAGTTTGGAAGGGCTGGAAGAGGAGTTGGAAGTCTTCTCGGGGACCGCCAGGGAGGCGGTGAAGGGATTCCCGGCCAACCTGAACGTGTCGGCCGCCGTCAGCCTGGCTGGTCTGGGCCCAGACAAGACCCAGGTCAAGATGGTGGCCGTGCCTGGATTGGAGCGCAACTGCCACGATATTGAGGTCGTGGGCGAATTCGGCGTTCTAAGGGTGCACATCGAGAACAACCCCTCAGAGAACCCGCGCACCGGCAAGCTCACCGCGTTGTCCATCATCCGCTCCGTGCAGGACGCCGTCGATCCATTCCGCATCGGCACCTGACCCCAGGCAGGGACCGGGGAATGACAAAAGGACCCGCTTCTGGACGACAGGAGCGGGTCCTTTTTGTATTGCTTTACCGGCAACTGGTTGACTGTTACTTGCCGGTGACCGATCCGCAGACGGTGTCCAGGATTAGCTGGGTCACGATATACGGGTCGCAGTTGGCGTTGGGACGGCGGTCTTCGATGTAACCCTTCTGGTCCCGGGCCACCTGCCAGGGAATCCTGACGGACGCTCCCCGGTCGGAGACACCCCACCGGTACTCCTTGTAGGACAGGGTCTCGTGTTCGCCGGTCAACCGCTCTTCGATACGGTCGCCGTAGTTGGCGATGTGGAGATCGGCCTTGGTTCCCAATGCCTCGGCGGCGGCGACACAGGCTTCGTAGCTGTTTCTCATCTGGTTGGTGGAGAAATTTGTGTGGGCGCCGGCCCCGTTCCAGTCGCCCCGGACGGGCTTGGGGTCGAGGGTGGCGCTGACGTTGAACTGTTCGCCGATGCGGTATAGCAGCCACCGGGCCACCCAGAGGTGGTCGGCCACGGCGGGGGTCCCTATCGCGCCGATCTGGAATTCCCATTGACCGGGCATGACCTCGCCGTTGATACCGACGATGGCCAATCCGGCATGCATACAGGCGTCGAGGTGGGCCTCCACGATGGGGCGTCCGAACACCTCGTCGGAGCCGACGCCGCAGTAATAGCCGCCCTGGGGAGCGGGAAAACCGTTGTCCGGCCAGCCCAGGGGCTTGAGGCCGTCGAAGTAGGTGTACTCCTGCTCGATCCCGAACCACATGTCTAGTTCGGCGTACTTCTCGGCCGACGCCAAGCAAGCGGCCCTGGTGTTGGAGGGATGGGGGCTCATGTCGGTGAGCAGGACCTCACACAATACTAGTTTATTGTCCCCACCGCGCACGGGGTCGGGGCAGACGAAAACCGGATTCAGGACACAGTCGGAGTTGTCGCCGGTGGCCTGGTTGGTGCTCGACCCATCGAAGGCCCAGATGGGCGGCTCGTCGCCGTCGGCAATCACTTTCCCCTTGGAACGCAGCTTGGCGGTGGGTTTTTGTCCGTCGATCCAGATGTACTCAGCCTTGTAACTCATAACTCTCCGTCCTATTTTCGTTGGCCCCGCTGGGCTGCACCCTAAGGGACCAGCGGACGCTACGTGGGCAAACTATAGCGAGAATCCGCGGAATCGGTCAAATCCGCGGAGACCGCTATCCAGCGATGGATTCCAAGCCCGGATCTTCGGCCAACCGGGCGGTTTCGAGTTGTAATCCAGGCACCGCTCAACTAGAGTAGCATCTGTTTGTTTCAACTATGTAAACTCGGCGGCCGGATCTGTCGGGGCTGATAGAGTGACCCCCGTGCCGTGAGATAAAACCGTGCAGTCAAATCAACCGGAGGGACCGAACAATGACTATCGACGTGGGCACCGGAATAGCTCGCATACTCAAACAGGAGGGAGTCGAATGGGTCTCCACCTTCCCGGTCTGCAGGGTGAACAACGCCCTGGGCCGGGAGGGTATGCCCATGGTGATGATGCGGGATGACCGCTATGCCGTCGCCCTGGCCGACGCATTCTCCCGAATAACGGCCGGCGCCAAGATCGGTGTTTGCACCTTCCAAGGGGGAGTGAACGCCGCCGGAATCCAGGTGGCCTTCGCCGGCATGGCCCAAGCCTTTGAAGACGGCTCACCGGTCCTTTGCATCACCGACGGTATCTCCGCCGGAGACACGGAGAATAGCCAATTTGACGTTACTTCCGTCCTGAAGTCGGTGTCCAAGTGGTATGGATACCTGGACAAGCCGGAGCGGCTGCCGGAGTTCATGCGCCGCGCCTTCACCATGCTGCGGACCGGACCGCCCGGACCGGTGGTCATAGCCATCCCCGACGCCGACGCCCAGTACGATGAAACAGCGGACCCTTACATCCCAGTGAAGGGCTGGAAATCCGCGCCCGATCCAGCCGACGTTGCCGGCGCGGTTGAGCTGCTGCTAAACGCCGATAACCCCCTGATCTACGCCGGCGAAGGCGTCATCTATGCCGGCGCTTCGGCAGAGTTGAAAGCCTTTGCCGAACTGATCGACGCTCCGGTGATAACCACCCTCAAGGCAAAGGGGGCTTTCCCCGAGGACCACCCATTATTCGTCGGCATCCGCGGCGATCAGGTGAACCATTATCTGGATAAATGCGACTTGGTGCTGGCTGTGGGCTCAAGTCTGTCTCCGGGCCGGTTCACTCACGGCATCCCCAACGCGGTGAACAAGACCATCATCCACTGCACCATCGACGAGTTGCATGTGAACAAGACTTACCCCACCGCCCAAGCGGTGATCGGCGACGCCAGGTTCACCCTGCTGGCGCTGATGGCCGAGGTCCACGCTAAAACTTCCGGCAAGGGCAGGACCGACCCAAATGTGGCGTCGGATATCAAGTCGGTCCGCGATATAGCCATGGTCAAGTACCGGGAGGCCATGGCCTCCACCGATAAGCCCATCAACCCCTACAGGGTCTATGCGGGGCTGATGGAGGCTTTGGACCCCCGCAACTCCTTCCTCACCCATGATTCTGGGAACACCCGCGACCAACTTAGCACCGTGTACGACACACTGGTGCCCCGGGGATTCTTGGGGTGGGGCAACGTCTCTTCGCTGGGTTTCAGCTTCGCCGCGGTCATCGCGGCCAAGCTCGCCTTCCCCCAGAAAGATTGTGTCGCGGTCACCGGCGAAGCCGGCCTGGGATACATGATGGGCAACTTGGAAGTCGCGCTGCGGCAGAAGATCGGAATCACCGTGGTCCACGTGAGCAACGGCGGGTTCGCCGGGTACGGCCCTGGATTCTGGGGTGACGGCCACGACCCATTCACCCATAAGGTGCTGGATTATAACGAGGTCGACATGTCTAAGGTGATCGGCGAACTTGGCTATCACACCGAGCGGGTAACCGAGCCGTCGGACGTGGTATTGGCCCTCAAGCGCGCCCTCGCCGCCAACGAGTCCGGCCAACCGGCCTACATCGAGTTCATCTGCAGCCAATTCCCGGTCTACGGCGGGTGGGTGAGCAGGTAACTGGAGCCGCCGCCGCTTCAATCAGCCTAAGCAATCAGGCAATCTGGCTAGGCGAAATTGGACCTCCGGGCCTCCAGGTTAGTGTGAATATCCAGCAGCACGGTCTTGCCCTCGGCATTTAATTTCTGTGCTTGCTTCAAAGCGTTGGCAATCTCGCCGGGCTGGGTCACCGTGATTCCCACGGCGCCCATTCCCTCGGCTAGCTTGGCGTAGTCACCGGTCATCCGGGTCGTGCCGAACAGTTCGTTGGCGACGGGGTAGCCCCCTGGATAGGTGGCCATGCCGCCGTTGTTCAGGACGATGGTCGTGATCGGCGCGCCTTCACGGACCGAGGTTTCGATGTCCAGGCCGGACATTCCGAACGCGCCATCGCCCATGAAGTTCAAACAGAACTTATCGGGATCGGCCAATTTGGCGCCGATCATCAACGGGATACCGTAGCCCAGGTGGGTGGTCTTGCCCCAACCGATGTAGCTGTGGGGGACCGTCGCGGTGTAGAAAGGCATGATTGTGTCCCGGGGAGCGCCGGCGTCGTGGGTGACGATGCTGTTCACCTTGTCCAGGTTGCGCTCAAGTTCGCCGATAACCCGGTAGGTGTTGATCGGCGTCTCGCCGGATTTCAGGATCTGTGACCAATCGGCCAGCCACGTTTCTTTGAGTCTGGCGATCTCCGCGGCCACTTTGGTCTGGTCCTTACGGCCGGATTCACCGATCTGTGCTTTGACTTCCTCGATCAGCGCTTGCAGGGTGAGCTTGGCGTCTCCGGGGATTCCGACATCAACCGAAAAGTCCTTGTTCAGGTCTTCGATGCTTTCCGTGTTGTGAATGATGACCTTGCCGCTGGGGATGGGTTGGCCGTAGCTGGTCTGGGTCATGCTGGAGCCGACCGCGAATAGCACGTCCGATTCCTGAAGCCAGGTCCGCGCCGGCAGGGAAGTCGCGCTGCTTCCGGCGCCCAAGGCCAGAGGGTGCCGGTCGTCGAAGGACGACTTGCCGGGCATGGTGGAGTAAACCGGTATCTCGGTGAGCTCGGCCAGCTCCTTTAGCTCTTCGGAGGCTTTGGACATCAGCACGCCCATGCCCGACCAGATCACGGGTTTGTTGGCGTTGAGCAGGAGTTTGACGGCGTCTTTGATGTCTCCGGGGGCGGGAGACTGGGGAGACCTCTTTGGCGGATGATAATTCAACGCCTCCTCCGGGACCTCATGGCCGCCCACATCCGAGGGAATCTCGATTATCACCGGACCGGGGCGTCCGTTGCGCAGATTATGGAACGCCCGCCGCATGACGTTGGCGACCTGGTCAGCTTGGACTATGACCTCGCCGTATTTGGAGACAGTCTCAAACGTCCGCACGGGAGAGAAATTTGGGCGGATAGCGTATTGGCTGAGCGCCGGTCCGCCGGGCAGGTACAAGATGGGAATGTTGTCGCCGAACGCCTGGGCGATTCCGCCCATGGAATTTTCTGAACCGGGGCCACCCTGGGTGATGACCACGCCGAATTTCTCCCGGTCATTCATGCGGCTGTACCCGTCGGCGGCCATGATCGCGCCGCGCTCGTGCCGGAACATGATGGTGCGTATGCCTTCCTTGGCGGCCGCTTCGATCAGCAGATTGGACGGGAAACACGATATCCATTCGGTGCCCTCGAGCTTCAATATCCGCGCTACAGCTTCGGTTACATTCATGGAACAGTTCCTTTTGGAGATTATTGGCAGCCTCATTATGGGACGGCGGCCCAAATGGTCGCTGACGCGGCCGTCACCCCTGAGGTTTGAGTTTCAACGCAGGCTATTCTAGCCCACAGAGGAATGGCTGGGGAAGACGTTTGCCTGTGTTGGCCGTGAACCGCGAGGTTCTAGGAAACGTCCCGATAGGATTTTCATGCCCAAATAGGTACGGCACGCAAGATTTTAGAAGGATGGCCTTTTAGCTGAGGAGGCCCTTGTCGGGGAGACTGCGCGGGTTCACGTGTGACAAACGGCGGACGATTCCGGCTGCGCCGGCCCGCTTGTTTATTGGACAATCTCCCCGCCCGAGGCTAATATTCCCTCACAATGCCGTGGAAGGAAAGGAGAGACGCCCATGTTTAAGTGCACGGGAATCGACCACGTTGCAGTCAATACCAACGACATGGAGGCAACCCTGCGGTTCTACTGCGGAATTCTGGGAATGCGGCTGACCCGGACCTCCCGTACCCCCGACGGGCGGAGGCACTACAACGTTGAGATCGGAGGAGGCAACGCATTTGCTTTCTTCGATGGGGCCGACCGGCCTGAGAAGTCCTCGCCACAATACCTGAACCATTTCGCCTTGCCGGTAGCAACCGCGGCGGAGTTCGACGAGTCTTACCAGCGCCTACAGGAACATGGCGTTGAGGTGACCGAGATTATAGAACGGGAATACGGCAAGACCTTCTATTTTCACGACCCGAATGGCATCCGGTTGCAGATAGAATTACAGACCACGGGATGGCGGGACGATTTGACCGGCGACCCCGATCCCGTGCCTTGGGTACTCGAAGCTTCGAAATAGCCCCGACGAGTTGGCGACGGTGCGGCATGGCCACGTGGGGGAGTCGACGTGTCATATTCCAGTTGAAGAGAATGAGGCCGTGGACGATCGCGCCTGAGAGCTACCACAACAGCCGGTCATACCGCTAACTGCCGGAGCGACGGCCCACGACCAGATTCGACGGGCTGATATAATATCCAACATTGCCGGGAGGAGGCTTATGGTTACTCGATCGGATCTGAAAAAAGTCCGGTTATCCGTGAGCAATGCGGTGCATTCTCTGACGGTTTTGGTCGCTCATGAGGAAGGATTGTTCCTTGAGCAGGGGCTGGACGTGGAGATAGTGAAGACGCCAGGCTCAGCCAATATCAACACGCCCGTACGCCCGGTGGCTATCTTCGATAGACCGATGGAAATGCTCTATAACAGCGGTGGGATGGACCAGTTCCGCTTGTGTGAGTGGGGAGTCATGAAACGTGCGGCGGACGGTGAGCAATATGACCAGCGTCCCGCCAAGATAGTCGCTCTGGGCGCGGCCATGTCCAAGTTTGCGATTGTGACCAGCCCAGACAGCAGCATCGTGGAGCCGGAACAACTGGCCAATACCGAGATCGCGGTGACGATCTTCAACGGGTCCCACTTCACCACCTTGAAGATGCTGGAGGGGTTTCTCCGAAAGGACGAAATCAAAGTCACCAATTTCGGTACTATGCCGCAACGGTTAGAGGCCGTGCGGCGGGGCGAACTGGCGGCCTGTACATTCAACGAGCCCTGGATCAGCGTGGCCCAGAAGCAGGGTTTCCGCATCATAATGGAGAGTCACTCCACCCGGAGCGAGGCAGCCGGCGAGGAGATGGATGGACCGACGCTCGCATCGAATTTCCTGGCCCAAGCCAAGGCCGCGGAGATGATTCAAGCCAACCCAAGCAAATACTCCCATTACCTGACTGATGAAACTGGGGGGATCCTTGAACCCCACGAGCTTCAGACCTGGCGGTTCCTCTACGTTGCGCCCGTCCCTTACACCCGGGAGCGGTTCCAGCGGACATATCAGTGGATGCAGAGTTATCCCGACTTGATAGTTCCAGGCGTAACCTTTGAGTCGGTCGTTGATAACCGGGCTTGGGAATAACCCCACCCATCATAAGACGGCCGGGTATGGCCGCTAAAAGGTAGATATATCATGGCGAGACGAGTGCCGGTAGTTACACGGGAGGAACTGCCCGAGGAGCACCGGGCCGCATACGACGAGATCGCGGGCATCCGAGGACGCCCTCCGGTGGTCGGACCCTCTTCCGTAATGGTCCATAGCCCGGAGATGGCCGTCCGAGTGAACAGATTGTCGGAATACCTGTCGGAGAGCAGCGAACTGCCCGAGAATATCAAGCGGTTGGCTGCCATTATCGCCGCCCGGTCAATGGATTGTCAGTTCATCTGGAACGCTCATGCGGCCGCTTCACGCCGTGCCGGGCTCAGCGATGCCTTGGTGGACGCCATTCGCGATAGGAAGGAGCTTCCGGCCATGTCCGCCGACGAGTCGGCTGTGGTCAACTACGGGTTGGAGCTTACCGGCGCCAACAAGGTGAGCGAGGAAACCTTCGCAGCCGCTCGCGACCGATTGGGCGTAAAAGGACTCGTTGAGTTCACCACAACCATGGGCTACTACCGGATGCTGGCGCTCAACGCCAACGCATGCACCATCGATCTCCCAGACCAACTCACCGAACCCCTCCTACCCGTCTGAGGCAGTAGGAACCGAAGCCGCCTGGGTTTGGTTTCAGAGAGCCGAGCATTGGCCAATGACTCTTAATCGGTAGGTTCTCGGTTCGACCCCGAGGCAGGTCACCAATATTTAGGCATGATAATAGCCCCTGGATGATTCCAGGGGCTATTGAATATTGCAACAGGCCGCAACCTATCCAGGCAATCGAATGCTCTAATCGTTACTTCGGGCCCTCGCTTTATATTTTTTCGAGGGGCCGGTTTTTCCTTTCCTTCACAAACTTCTTCCTCAGGACCGTTTCCGCCCGCTTCTTCGCCCTGCTCTCGATCCGTGCCGCTCTTCTTTCTAGGCCCCGGTGAGTCGTTTCTTTTGCCATCTCCCTCTCCTTGCTGGGTCGATTGGGGATTAGACCAATTCAAGACCATTTTAATTAAACGACCCCTGAAAGATTTTCAGAGGCCGAATATATGCAAACAAATTGCCGGCCGGCCTCGGGGTCGAACCGAGAACCTACTGATTAAGAGTTGCTTGAAAATCATGCTCACACGTGACGTGTTGTGTTGTCAAATTCATCCGCTGAATCTAAAAACATTCTCCAACATCCTTCGACATGCAGCGAACGTGCACATTCTGTGCACATCGGGTTACGGCATTTGGTTCCTCCAAGGCTCCGACAACAAACACCCGGATTAAAAGATGTGGGACGCCAATGTTGTTCTATATTGTCAGCTACGTTTTTAGAACGGCACGTTCGGTCAAAATGAGGCATTTGTAGCTGAACGTCATGGCCGGTGTTGCCTGATGTTTCGGAGTATGTGACCAAAATGTGACCATTTTTGGTCAAGGTTCAGGCGCCCTGTTCGAACCGATCACACACTGCAATTGGCGCGCCCCTTACTGAATCGCCACCACGGTGTCGTATAGCCCGTAATGGGTCAGGCCCTCATGGCTGTCAATGCCCGTGTAGCGAAGCGAAGCGTCTTCGTACCGCCGGAACGCGAAGACGGCCTGGTTCATTTGCTCGGTGTTGAAGACCTTGAGCCGCACGAGCAGATGGAAGTCGTTCACCGATAGCCCGGTGACGGCTAGGAACAGCTCCGGTTCCAGCTTGGTGATGACGTCCTGCAGCGTGTTCTCGCGAAAGTCGGTCAGGTACATGAACGCAGGGATGCGCGTGGCGAACTTGATCAGCTTCTCCTGAACGAGCTTGCGCTTGGACTTGTATTCCTTCTCCTCGTCTGTGAGCTCCTTCTTTTCTTTGGCCGTCAAGTCTTTGTCCTTGGCCGTATTCTTGAGCTCCTTGACCTTGTCGCTCTTGTTGATGATTGTTTCGATGATGTTGTCACCGAGAACGACGGCGATTCTTCCACCTTCCGCAAAATTCTCGGCCAGGCGAAGCGCGTCGGCAATGCCGCCTTCACCTTCCTGGTAGGTGTAATGGAGGTCACGCAGGCCGAACGCGTTTCCATTTCCCAACAGCCGAAGAAAGTCCCCGGCGTCGTTTCCGCCGGTGACGATCATGATCTCTTCGATGCCCGCATTGATCAGGCATTCGATGGGATAATAGATCATGGGCTTGTTATAAACCGGGAGGAGGTGCTTGTTAGTAACCCGAGTAAGCGGCGCCAATCGCGTGCCCAACCCTCCGGCAAGAATGACACCCTTCATGGTCAGCCGTCCTTCCGCGCCCAATCGTATGGGATATCGGCGCCATGCGGATCGACGCGCAACTCGTCGGGCTGTTCGTAATCGTACATTTCGGTCGGACAGTTTACAACGATCGCCTCATGATCGCTGATGCACTTGAAACCGTGAAAGACGAACGGCGGAATTTGAACGAGGATCGGATTGTAGTCGCCCATAAAAAACTCGTTGACGTCGCCGTGGGTCGCAGAATCCTTGCGGGCGTCGTAAAGCACCACTTTCATCATGCCGCGTATGCAGACGAAGTGGTCCCACTGCTTCTTGTGGTAGTGCCATGCCTTAACGACGCCGGGGTAGGCCGTCGTCATGTAAACCTGCCCGAAACCCTTGTAGAACTCGTCGTCTGCCAGCATCATCTCCATCAGGCGACCGCGTTCATCCGAAAACACACTTAATTGCTTAACGCAAACATCTTGAATCATTGGTGGCCGTCTTCAAACGGGATCATCATCACGTCCACACGAGCGCGCCGGCGCGGCCGCTGAACCACAGCAAAAGGAACTCCCACCAGGAGTTATCGGTCGTAAAGCTGCTCCGGCGCCGACGACATCCGGGATCCCGCCGGGA
>JACZYV010000057.1:0-15729 GCA_022570905.1 Chloroflexota bacterium | reverse complement strand
CGGGGTATTGGCGGTCTATGCCGCGGGCAGTTCCCAGGGACCCACCGTGCCCCTCAAGTTCAAGTCCAGCAATGTCACGGTCCGCATGGTGTTGGTCTACGACATGCCCGAGCCCGCCAAAGCCGCCGCCGTCGCCGACATCACGTCATGGCTGGAGCAGGGCAAGCTGACTCCATTCGCCGGCCCCCACTTTCCTCTGGAACGATTGAAAGACGCTCATCTGGCCGTCGAGGGCGGCGTGACCGGCAAGGTCATCGTCGACGTCAACACCCAATAGAATATGACCGGTCCTCGGAACAACCTTGACGGAACAGTGGCCGTGGTCGGCGGCGGAGTGGTTGGCTGCTTCGTGGCCTACCGGCTTGCCGCCATGGGCGCAACCGTGACCCTGGTGGAGCGAGATGAACCCGGCGCAGGGGCAACGGGGAATTCGGCGGGGAATATTCAGCCTGCGTCGGGCGACGATGACGCCTACAAGATCGCTTTAGGGGCGGAGAGTCTCGCCCTCTGGCGCAAGCATCTGCCCCGGATCAAAGAGGCCGGCGGGGTAGACTACCGGGAACAGGACATCCGCTACCTCTACGCGGCCACCAGCGAAGACGAGGAACGCGAGGTCCGCCGCATCTTGGGCGACGTGACGGCTGCCGGTCTCAGGGCCGAATGGGTGGACGGCCCCACGGCCCGGGAGATAGAGCCCCGTCTCTCCGGTTCAATCACCGGCGGAATGCTCCACCACGACTGCATCCAGATGGACCCCAGACTGTTCATGGCGGCCCTGGCCAACGCGGCCGAGGCCGAAGGCGTGTTGGTCCAGCGCCAGAAGCAGGCCGTGGGCCTAACCGTGGCCGGTGGGCGTATCAGGGGCATCGCGTTACAAGACGGAAGCTCGCTGGATTGCTCTTCGGTTGTCCTGGCCCTCGGCGCCTGGACAGCCAAAATCATGTCTGAATGGCTGGGCTGCGACCTGCCGGTGGAACCCTTTGGCCTGCAGAAATTACACCTCGGATTGGGCACGGCGGCCCCACTGAACTGCGCCGTCCGCTGGAACGGGGTGAACATCGTCTGCCGGAGAGACGGATTGGTGCACGCTGGAAGCAGGTTCGACCCCGCCGGGTTCGACGCCCAGCCCTCGATCGAAACTGAGAGATGGTTGCTGGCGCAGGTGGCGGAGATAATTCCCGGATTTCAACCTTCCGGGGTCGAGACCATCGCCGCGTTCGCCGCGTCCACCCCCGGCCGCATTCCCTTGGTCGGCCCATTACCGGGGATCGATGGAGTATACCTTGCCGTTCCCAGCACCGATGGGTTTCTCATGGCGGCGGTGCTGGCCGAGATGACGGCGGAACTCTTGGTCAATGGTGAAAAACACCAATTGATGGACCGGAGCCCGCTGGCCCAGGCCAAAGTCCGCTGACCCTTCCTCAATATCTCCCCTTCTTCTGCGGCGATTGAAAGATGCTCATTTCGCAGTCCAAGGCGGCGAAATCGGCGAAGTCGTCCTTGATATTGACCGTCACCAGGTCCGTTTCATGCTTCGCACACTAGACCCGAGGAACTCATGCCCCTCTCGGTAAGGCACGAGTCCAAGCGCACCTATCTCGTGACCACCAGTGTGCCTTCCATGTCGCCGGTCATATTTGCTTCGGACCGGAATGTGAACTCCCCGGTGTTGGTTGGCCGCAGATCGATCAGTACTTCGCCAAACGGCAGAACTGTGTAATCAACCCCCAACTCGTCAATCTCGAAAGTATGAATAAAGAAGTCATTGTTTTTTACCAGAATACGCGTAATTTCGCCGGCCCGTAATTCCAGCCGCTCTGGCATCAAATAGCTGTTCTTCATTTCCACCACGATCGCCCCGGATTTAGCACCGGCGGATACAGTCGTTCGACCCACGATATGCAAGACGCCCGATAGAATAACGAGCCCCAGCAAGACGATGACAATGACTCCAAAGGTCCTCCGCTCGGCGCGTGTGGCTGCGGTTCGTGTGGCGCCTCGGCGTCGCTGGACAAGCGTGACCGTGGCCCCTACCCCAGCGAAGAGCGCCGAGACCGTCAATAGAAGCGGCATGACAAAGTCGAAAAAGCTGTTGGGATAGCTCAGAGCACGGATCAGAAGCGACCCCCACAAAAATAAATTAAGTAATCCCCATAGCGCAGTGACCACCAATGCCCACTTTCCAAACCGCCACATCAGGCCAGCAAGAATCACGGACAGCACCATGGCAATGATGAAAACTCCTACGGTAGAGGCCTCACCCTGGCTTAGGAAGGCGAAAACAAGAGACACCAGGGCAAAAAATAGGAGCCCCGCGATAGCGACCCGCGTGTACAGTGGGTGCGACTTCCACCCAATGGCTCCTGGCGTCGTTTCCACCATGGGGTTCCATCCTCGCAGTTGTTGACTTTTCGAGTACCGACGACTGGAGTTTCGCCCTGATTCACCTAGGGATTCCCCGATGGAATAAGTTCCCTGGGCGCGCGGCATTCTGGGGGTTGCGCAGACTAACATGGAATAATAAGCCCGTCAACCGGCGCAAATTGATGGACCGGCACCCGCTGGCCTTGGCCAAAGTCCTCTGATCGTCCACCGGATATTGCTCCGTCTCTCGCGGGCTGGCCCATGGTTTCCGTGCGTATATTAGTATCAAATATTGCTATTAATACGTGAACACTCTATAAAAATAGTGGAGAGCATGAATGATTCGGGGCTGGGGGCCGAAGGCGTACAACCGGAAACGCAACCCCATTCCCCCATGGAACACTGACCCTTACTGGGAAGTGATAGATATGGAGCAATTAAAAATCCTGATCGCCGACGACTCTGAATTCATGCGGGTCGCCTACAAGCGGATCATTGAATCCCAGTCCACCATGCGGGTCGTGGCGATGGCGTCAAACGGTGAAGAAGCGGTCCACCAGGCGGCCGAAACGGCGCCGGACGTAGCTATCTTGGACGTACGGATGCCCAAGGTAGACGGCATCCAGGTGGCCCACGAGATTCGAAAGCAGCGTCCCGGCATGGCCATCGTGGTTATATCGGCCTATGACGACCTTGGCTTCGTCGCCGACCTGATGCGAAACGGCGTGGGAGGAAAGGCCTATCTGCTCAAGCATTCCATTTCCGACATCGCGGAACTGATGCGCATCGTCGAAGCCGTATGCCAAGGCCACACCGTGTTGGACTCCGGGATCATCCAACGAATGGCCCGGCTTTTCTGCAAACACTCCGCCGCGCTCAGCACGGATTTAAGTGGGGGCGAACAAGACCTGTTAAGTCTCATGGCCGAAGGCCACGACGACAACCGAATCTGCGGGATACTGCACCTAGACCAGAACGAGGTGGAGGGCCGTTCGGCATCGCTCTACAGGAAACTAGGCATTGACGACGGGACGGCCCCGGAGCGTCGCATCCTGGCGGTCAAAGCCTTTGTGGACCAGATACACAAAGTGCCTTTATCCATGGCATTCGACGCCGTGAGCTAGACCATCCGGAATAAGGGCCGGTCACACACATGCAACATAACGATTCAAAAAGGGCATGGCGAATCATCACACCAGCCACGCCGGGTGTGATTGAAGACCCGCGGCGAATCAACCCGGTAACTCGCCGGCCGCGATTGCCTGGCGGGCCGCCTAAAGCCTTCCGCCGGCCAAAGTGGGGCTGACCGCAAAGGCCGCTGGACTAGGGCTGTTGACCACCCGCCAGCCCACTGCCCGCGTCTCCAGGCGACAGCCAACGCCTCGGCCCTGCTGCCCGGTTGACCACCCATTAGCCCGCTGATAGAATGCGCCCATCCTGGCAATCAGGTTGGATTCCAGGCACAGCCGCCAAGACATTGTCTTAGTGAACAAGCTCTGGTTCCAGACTGGCGTTGCCAACCTCAAAGCTCTATCTGCGGGGTCTAAACACCATGGCAAGAAAGATTTCGGTTTCCGTTGATCACGACATCTGCGTGGGCAATGCTATGTGCATCACCATCGCCACCAAGGCCTTCGAGTTGAACGATGAGCGGCAGGCGGTGTCCGCCAACCCCGACGGCGACACCGAGGAACTGATCTTGGAGGCCGCCGAGAACTGTCCGGTGGCCGCCATCACTGTTGTGGACGCCGACACCGGCGAGCAGCTATTCCCTTAGTATTAACGGCGATCTGACCGCGCGGCGATCGGGTCCCGCCATCGGCTTGTGATAGCCCTCCTTTGCGGCGGCGCAGGGGAGGGCTTTTTATTTGGCCCCAAATGTCCGGCCGGCAAGCGATCAAATCCACCCGGCATCCGCCCCTAAGGAGAGAAATGGACATCGGCATCGCTTTATTGATGACCCAGCACGATTTCAACACCATCGACCTGGCCCGCCAGGTCGAGGACCTGGGCTTCGAGTCCCTTTGGGCGCCGGAGCACGGGATAGTCCCCATCGACTTCAAGGTCGACCCACCCACCGGCCGGCAGGGCGGTGTGCCCAAGTTCTACACCGAGGGCGGCATCAATCAGATCATCGACCCACTCATATTCTTGGCCGGGGCCGCCACCGTCACCAAGAAGATCAAGTTGGGCACCGGCATCTGTCTGGTGCCGGAGCGCAACCCCATCCGCCTGGCCAAAGAGGTGGCCACTTTGGACCAGATATCGGGAGGGCGGTTCCTCTTCGGCGTGGGCGCGGGTTGGCTAAAGGGGGAGTCGGAGATTCTGGGCGTGGACTTCCCTCACCGCTGGAAGCAGACCAGGGAATACATCAAGGTGATGAAAGAGCTGTGGACCACCGAGGTCACCGAGTACCACGGTGAATACATCGACTTCCCGCCGTTGGTGTGTGCTCCCAAGCCGGTGCAGAAGCCCCACCCGCCCATCTTCGTGGGTGGCGAACTGGAGAGCGCCGCCCGCCGCATCGCCGACTACGGCGACGGTTGGCTGCCCCGGGCCCGCAACACCTCTCAGTATCAAGACCCGGACAAGCTGTCCGGCGCCCGCAGGCACATCGAGGAGCTGATGACTCAGCGGGGCCGGGACGCCTCGGTGTTGAACATCACCATGTGGGACGCACCCCCCGACCGGGAGATGAACCGGCGGTTCTTCGACGCCGGCGCCGACCGGGTGGTCCACATGCTGAACACCACCGACGAGAAGTCGGCCCACGAAGCCATCCAACGAGTGGCCGAGGCGGTGTTGTAGCCGCAGCCAAAACGCGCCTGTGCAACCCTAACGGCCGGCCAAACCCTGTAGATGACGGGCGAATTGAAAGCGGTTCTCCAGCAGGCTGATGTCCATGGCGAAGGACGACGGACCCACCGCCTCGACCTTGGAAACAATCACCGACAGGCCCTCCCGCTCCGAAGCCTCAGCGAACGCCTGCTCGGCGGCCTCGATGGTATCAGCCACGGCCACGTGTTCCGCTCCGGCCTTCTCGGCGATGCCGGCTAGGTCGGTGCCCGTGCCGGTGGCCGTGGGAAACCCGCCAACGGACAGCAGGCTCTCATTGTCGAAGATCCAGTGGGTCAGGTTGGGCGGCCGGTAACGGGCCAGGGTGCTTAGCGAACCCAGGTTCATCAACACCGAACCGTCACCGTCCAACACCGTGACCTTCTCTTTGGGCAGGGACACAGCCAGACCCAGGCCCAGGGACGACGCCAGGCCCATGCCGTGCTCCAGGTAGAAGAAGTTGGGCTGATGGCCGAGGTTGTACAGTTCCACCGCCACCGCGCCCATGATGGTCACCACCACCTGTTCTTTCAGCCGGGGATAGACCGCCTTCAACACATCTTGCCGCAGCATCACTCCTCCCACATCAGGTCCCGGGTGAGCAGCAGGGCCACGGGGCGCAGCGAACTCTCGGCCAGGGTCTGGGCCTGCTGTACCTCGTGGGCCACGGTGGCCGGGTCGGACAGCTTCCCGTAATCGATGCCCAGGGACCGGAGCAACGGCTCGGTGACGCGCCCGCCCTCGGTCTGCCAGGGGTCGCGCTCGCCCATCCCGCCCCGGTAGCTGATGACCATCAGCAAGGGGATGCGGTAGAGTTGGGCCACGGAGACGATGCCGTTCACCGAGGTGAGCAGGCCGTGGTTCTGCATCAGCATGGCCGACTTCCGCCCGGCGAAGTGGGCGCCGGCGGAGATGCCCACCCCCTCCTCTTCTTTGTTGAGCCGGATCAGGGTCATGTCCGGGTCGTCTTCGGCCATCTGCATCACGTGGACCAGCCAGGTCTCGGGCAGGGCCGACAACAGGGTGATCCCGGCAGATTTCAGGGCCGCATAAAGTATTTCGGAATTTTTGACGGAAACGGGCACCTGTGAGCCACCTCCAAACAGGTGGGCCAATTGTATGCGCCCCCTCTGGGCGGGTCAATCGGGGCCGGTCGACCGGGCATCCCGTACTGGTTTGCCCGGCCTGCGTCCCCGCCGATATACTGCACCCACCACCGGCGACCATTCAATCGCAACTACTACCTCTGGAGGCGCGGTGCATTCAGCCGTCTGGGACCAAGTGGAAACCATATCCCGTGAAGAGATGGAGCGGCTTCAAGTGGAGCGCCTCCAGGCCTGCCTCGGGCGGCTTAAATCCCAGGCGCCCTTCTACCGCGAACGCCTTGCCGGTATCGAACCCGGCAGTATCCAGTCTCTGGCCGACCTGACGCGCCTGCCGTTCACCGACAAACAGGACCTGCGCGATAACTACCCCTTCGGACTCTTCGCGGCGCCCATGTCCGACGTGGTGCGCATCCACGCCTCCAGCGGCACCACCGGCAAGCCCACGGTGGTCGGCTATACGGCCAAGGACATCGAGACGTGGGCCGGTCTGGCGGCGCGGGCCCTCGCCATGGCCGGCGTGACCAAGGATGACATCGTCCAGAACGCCTACGGATACGGATTGTTCACCGGCGGACTGGGTCTGCATTATGGGGTGGAAAAACTGGGCGCGGCAGTGGTGCCGGTCTCCTCCGGAAACACCGCCCGGCAGGTCATGTTGTTACAAGACTTCGGCACGACGGTACTCTGCGCCACCCCCTCCTACGCCCTGGTGCTGGCGGAGAGCGCCGCCGAGGCTGGGTTCGACCTGCGTGCCGGGCCGCTGCGGGTGGGCATCTTCGGAGCGGAACCCTGGTCGGAACAGATGCGCACCGAGATCGAGTCCCGCCTGGGGATCGATGCCCTGGACATCTACGGGCTCTCCGAGGTAATGGGGCCGGCGGTAGCCATGGAGTGCACGCAAAAGACAGGGATGCACATCGCCGAGGACCACTTCATCCCCGAAATCATCGACCCCGGCACATCGGCTCCGTTGCCGTTGGGCCAGCCGGGAGAATTGGTCTTTACCTGCGTCACCAAGGAGGCCCTGCCCCTGATTCGCTACCGCACCCACGACCTGGCCCGGCTGCTGCCCGGCGACTGCTCCTGCGGCCGCACCACGGTCCGGATGGAGAAGGTCCTAGGCCGCAGCGACGATATGCTGATCATCCGCGGCGTAAACGTATTTCCCTCTCAGATCGAGGCCGTGCTGCTGGCCATGGGCCAAGTGGAGCCTCACTACCAATTGGTGGTGGACCGGGGCGCCGGCCAGATGGACGATCTGGAGGTCAGGGTCGAGTCGGCGGCCGACCCCAGCCGGCACGGTCAATTGGAGGGAACCCTGAAGGCCAATCTGCGCAGCGCCCTTGGCGTGGGCTGCTCCGTGATAATACTCGGCCCTGGAGAGATCGCCCGCAGCGAAGGCAAAGCGGTCCGGGTCATCGACAACCGGCACATCTAGCGGGAACCCGCCGTTCGGAGGCAAGAGATGGAATTTGAAACGATGAGATACGAGACGGACGGCGACCTCATCCGTCTGACCCTGGACCGGCCCGAAGTCCTGAATGCCGTCAATTACCAGGGCGTCCTGGAACTTCACCAAGCGGCCCAGGCCATCCACGACGACCCCCTAGCCAGAGCCGTGCTCATCCGGGGGAACGGACGGGCATTCTGCACCGGTATCGACCTCAATGAATTGACGGCCGGGGAGACGCCACAAGACTACTTCTATCAGTGGGACCAGGCCCTCCGTCTCCTGGAACGGGCCGACAAACTGATAATCTGCGCCATCCATGGGTTCGCCTTGGGCGGCGGCCTGCAACTGCCCCTGGCCTGCGACATACGCATCGCCACCGAGGACGCGGTCCTGGGGCTGCCGGCGGCCAAAGAGGGGTTCATTCCGGGACTGGGCACCTACCGGCTGCCCCGGTACATCGGTTTGGGCCGGGCCAAGCGCATGGCCCTTTCCGGCGAGAACATCGACGGCCTGGAAGCGCTGCGCATCGGGTTGGTCGATTACGCCGTCAAACCGTCGGAATTTGACCGGGAAGTTGAGGCCCTGACCCAGCGGTATCTGGCCTTCAGCTCCGAGGGCGCCCGGCAGACCAAGTTGATGTTGTCGGCCTACCAGGACCTGCCCCACGGCCCGTTCTTCGAGGAGTACCTGCACCGCCAGTCAATCGCCATCGCCTCTCCCGATCACGATGAAGCGATGGCCGCCTACCGGGAGAAACGGGACCCGGTATACAAGTCGCGCTGAGGCAGTTGCGGGCGGTGCGTAATGACGATGGGGCGGCGCCTCATCTACCCAACTACCATTAATGGTGAGTCCGACATGCGTCGAGCGCCGATTCTATCGAGCGGCCTCGGCTTCGCCGGAAAGTTACCGCTGACGCATCTCACTGACCGCAGCTAACGCCTGATCGAGGTCCCGGGTGGAGATCGGTTTTTCGAGCACGGGGTTATCCAGTAGGTCCAGGAAGGAACGGGTGCCGGATTCCGCCAGGCCGCCGTTGACTGAATGTTCGAATGGTTTTCATGGCTGCTCAGCCACCGCCGACGGAACTTCCATGTGAAAGGTTGACCCCGACACGCCGTCGCTCTCTACCCATAACTTGCCGCCCAACTGGGCAATTATTCCGTAGGAGACACTCAGGCCCAACCCGGTCCCTTCCCCCACCTCTTTCGTGGTGAAGAACGGGTCGAACACCTTCAGCAGATTCTCAGCCGGGATCCCCGGCCCGTCGTCTGAGATGCTGATCCGTGTCGAACCACCGATTTCCTTGACTGATATTGATATGCTCCCGCGTCCGTGCGCCGCAACGCAAGCCTGTTCTGCGTTGGTCAGGATGTTTACGAGGACCTGGGTCATCAATTGTTCGTCTATCGTGATATCGGGATGCTCCAAGAGAACATGGGTGGAAGCCGAAATGTTGTTTAGCCGGAATTCGTAGCTCTTTAGTTCCACGCAACGTTCAATGAATTCTCTCGCGTCAACCGTTGTGATCTTCGGAGAGGACTTCCTCGCGAATTGCAGTAGGTTCCGTACGATGGCTGCCGCTCGTTTACCCTGGTCAGAGATCACCTTTAAATCTTCGATGACCGAGTCGGGCAGGTCTTGGTCCATCAACGCTTCGGAGTAAAGGTTGATGGCAGCCAATGGATTGTTGATCTCATGGGCCACTCCGGATGCCAGTTCTCCGACGGAAAGCAGGCGGCCAGCTTCGGTGATTCTTTCGAGTTCCAATTTTCGATCGGTTATGTCCTCGGCGATCCCACTCATTCTGTACACTTTCCCGTTGCTGTTCTTAACCGGGAAGCCGCGACTATGGACCCATCGCACTGAGCCGTCGCGTTTGATGATTCTATATTCAATATCAAGGTCGCCGGTCCGGTCCGCACCAGAGCTGTCCTGCTGGATTCTTGTCCGGTCTTCGGGGTGAATATTATCGAATATCACACTAAAGTCATCGTAAATATCGGTCAATGACCGGTCCCATACTTCTTCAGCATTCGGACTCGCATAGATCAATCGACGGGGGTCTAATTCAACAAGCCAGAAGACGCCGCGGATGCTATCCGCGATCTGCCTAAACCGCCCGTCACTCTCCGAGAGGGCAGATTGGGCCCGGTCCCTCTCGGCGGTTATCTTGAAGGTTGCGATCGCGCCGGCCAACAGGTTCCCTATTCGGTCTGCGGTGGCCATATCCTCTTGGTTGTATTCCCCATCCACTCTTGCGAAACCAAGGGTGCCGTTGATTTTGCCCTCGAACACCAGCGGCACGGCCATGATTGACCGGTACCCTTGTTCAAACGCCAATTTGGCGTGCGATAACTGTCCGGATGCCAGCCGCGGGTCGTCGGAATTTAATATCTGTCCTTTCCCAGACCGGATAACTTCTGCGGAGATTGACCCCGCATAAGGCTGTGCGGGATTATCAGCGGTCACCAACCCGGGGTCATCTAAGAAACCGTTGAATCCCTGGCTGAACGTCTCAGATTCAAGGTCAACGGCCGAGAAAATAATCCGGTCCAGATGGATGATTTTAGCAAGTTCCGGTTTCAGCGCAGCGAGTGCATCGGCTTCGGCCATTGGCGAACTAAAGAACCGGCCAATCTCAGCCTCCACTTCAAGGACCGCTCTATTTTTGTTGATCTCCCGTTCGGCTTGGCTCCTAAATTCCTGTTGTTTGAAATCGGCGAACGCGCCAGCCACCAAGCTCCCCAGCCGGTCGGCTTTGGTTAGCTCTTTTCGAGAAAACGGGCGTGACCCCCGATTAAACCCTATGGTGCCTATGACCTGGTCTCCAACGATCAAAGGAACGCCCAGGAGGTGCCGCTGTCCGGCGGCGATGAACGCTTCAGACTTGGCGTACTTCGGCCCGTCGTCCCCATCATCACCCAGTAGAAATCGCTGGCTGGCCCGAAATTGGACAACTTCCTCTAGTGCCGAGCCATCTATCTCCCAAACTTCTCCGATAGCATAATTGGGCACCGCATGACCAAATAGAAATTCGGTGGTAAATCTGTTTTCTAAAAGGTTGACCGAATTTATCGCCAGGCGCTCAAATTCGATTATCTTTGCGGCTTCGGCCGCAAATCGCTCAAAAACATCTGAGCCGACTAGGGGCGAACTTACGATTCGACCAATGTTGGCTTCCACTTCGGTTTCTTCTTGCAGTTCCGCTTTCGCTATCATCATCCCAACCACGGCGCCAAAAGCGACCAACACCCGGACAGTGTCCTCTTGGAAATGGTCTAGGGATTTGGAGGCAAAGCCGAGGGTACCAAAGATCTCTCCATCGATCAGGACCGGGAGGACCATAGCGGATTTGACGCCCGAGTCCAAATACCCTTGAATCAGGCTCTCTCTGGCAGGATAGTTATTGACCACAGCCGGCGTTCCTGTGCTGAGTGCTTCGGACGCCAGGCCGGCGCGCACGGGTATGCGGGGTCGTAGGTCTTCGGGCGGGACCAGGTGATTGTACGAAACGACGAGGTCTAATGTGGAATTTTCCGAGTCCCATTCTCGCAGAATGACCAACTCTGAGCCGGTGAACATGGCCAATACGGCTAAAACCGACTCACATTTCTCCAAGAACGGGAGCTTCCCGGTTAGAATCTCTGTTATTTCAACTAATGCGTCTAATTCTTGGGGTAGTTGTTGGGGGTCGAACATCGGGACTATATCCTCAGAGACCGCAATCTCTTAACTTAACCGTGATGCGGGACGGGGCATCGGGGCGAAGTGACCACCAAGAGTTTAGAGCCCATTTCCAGATGTGAACAGGTTTGGCTGGTAATTCTAACCAGATTCACCGGAAATTCTTACGGGATTACGTAATTCGCTCCCGTCGCCCTCTGGATGTGAAGTTAACCACGAAATGGCGTGTAACCGTCAACCGAAGACCAACCATGAGCATCTGCCGCGACCCGAACACCGGCCGTGGAATGAGACCCTTCACTTAGGGGAATAGATGCTTGGACCCAGGTTACTCGGAACATGGGTCGGTTTGCTAGACCTTGGGCCAGACCCGCAGGGCCAGAGCTTCTTGCATCGCGATGATGCCGCTGGGATCGCCTACCTTGGAACTGGCCACCCCGCCAAAATCGAAGATCAGATTGGTGACGCCCATGGCTTCGTAGGTGCGGATGTCCTCGGCCACCTTCTCCGGGGGGCCGGCGAAGGGGATTCCGCTGGACCCGTCCGAGTCTGGATCGAAAGTGGACACCCGGAACGCAACCTCCACATCTCGAGGGTCCCGTCCCTCGCGCTCAGTGCGGGCCGCCAACCGGTCCATGGACGCCTTGAGCAACTCAGGGGTCCCCAGCGGGAAGTCGGGGTTGGTCCCCAGGGGATGCCAGGCGTTGCCCATGCGTGCGGCCCTCCGGATGGCCCGGTTGCTCTCGCCCCCCACCCAGATGGGGATGTGCGGTTTCTGCACCGGCTTGGGCAGGAAATGGATATTGGAGAAATTAACGTACTTGCCCTCAAAGGCCGGATCGTCCGAGGTCCAAAGCTCGATGAAGGCCCGGATATATTCGTCGGTAACCGCCCCTCTTTCGTCGAAGGACGGCAGGTCCAGGGTCTCAAACTCCTCTCTGAGCCAGCCGGCCCCAACTCCCAGGGTCACCCGCCCATCGGATAGCACGTCCAGGGTGGCCAGGGCCTTGGCGGCGACGATGGGGTTGCGGTGGGGCACTATCATGACGCTGGTGCCCAGGCGCAGGGTGGTGGTCTGGCCCGCGATGAAGGCCAACACCGTGAGCTGGTCAAGGCAGGCCCCTCCGATACTGCCGGGGTGCACGGCCTGTTCGTTGTAGGGATAGGGCGAGGAGATGTCTTTGGGGAAGACGATATGGTCGGGACAGACCACCGTGTCGAACCCCAGGTCTTCGCCCCGGCGCACCAAGGCCCTCATGGACTCGGGCGCCGAAAGCGGTCCGCTCCCCGGTATGGTGAACCCGTATTTCATGGCTGTTCTTCCTTTTACGGTATGTTGCGTACGGCATGTCCGTATTTCTCTTCAGCACCGCTGAATCCGGGCCGGTACGAGAGATTGGCCGGTCGAAAGTGTATTAATGGCCCACACCGCTGTCAACGCCGTCCGTACCGCGTCCAATCTCCGCCCGTTCTGATAAGATTGACCAAATCGTTCCGAAACGGACCGAGCGACATGGCTGAAACCAAGACGGCGCCGGGTCAACATACAAGCTTTTTCGTGAATTTCGCCACCAGCCCCGCCCAGTACAAACACTGGCGGCTGAGCATAGACGGCCGGGTCGCCCGGCTGAGCCTGGATGTCCAGGAAGACCAACCCCTCGTCCCCGGTTATGAACTCAAACTAAATTCCTACGATCTGGGCGTGGACATCGAACTATACGACGCCGTGCAGCGGCTGCGGTTCGAGCACCCGGAGGTCGGCGCAGTCGTCATCACCTCCGCCAAGGACCGGGTGTTCTGCGCCGGGGCCAACATCAAGATGCTGGGCCAGTCGGGCCACGGGTTCAAGGTGAATTTTTGCAAGTTCACCAATGAGACCCGGAACGCCATGGAAGACGCCTCGGCGAACTCGGGTCAGACCTACATCTGCGCCATCAACGGCCCCGCCGCGGGCGGCGGCTACGAGCTGGCCCTCGCCTGTGAGCATATCCTGCTGATCGATGACGGCTCCAGCACCGTGTCCCTCCCCGAGTTGCCCTTGCTGGCGGTGCTGCCCGGCACCGGCGGGCTGACCCGCCTGGTGGACAAACGCGGAGTACGGCGCGACCACGCCGACTTTCTCTGCACCACCTCGGAAGGGGTCCGGGGCAGCCGGGCCCTGGAATGGCGGTTGGTGGACCAAACACCGCCCCGCTCCACCTTCGACCAGGCCGTATCCCAGAAGGCGTCGGAGACCGCCCAGAAGTCTGACCGCCCCGCGTCCGCCCAGGGCATCGAACTGACGCCTCTGGAGCGCCATATCGATGCAGACCAGGTGCGCTACCAAAATTTAACCATCGACCTGGACCGTGAGCTGGGAGTGGCCTATTTCATGGTGGAAGGCCCCACCGAGGCCCCGCCAAGCAGCGTTGACGGCATCCACGCCGCCGGCGACAAGTTCTGGCCCTTGGCCCTGGCCCGGCAGTTGGACGACGCCATACTGCACCTCAGGCTGAACGAGAGCGAGGCCGGTACCTGGGTGTTTCGGACCCGTGGCGACAACAGCCTCGTGGCGGCCTACGACGAACTCCTATTGGACAATGCATCCGATTGGCTGGTCAGGGAGATAACCCTCTACCTGAAGCGCACGCTGAAACGCCTGGACGTAAGCTCCCGGTCGCTGGTTACGCTGATCGAGCCGGGGAGCTGTTTCACCGGGACCCTGCTGGAGTTGGCGCTGGCCGCCGACCGGTGCTACATGCTGGACGGCGTATTTGAAGACGTCACGGGCGAAGATGATTTAGACTCGCCCGCAGTCCCGGCGGCGGTCCGGCCGACCGGCATGAACTTCGGCCCCCTGCCCATGGTCAACGGGCTCACCCGGCTGGAGGGACGCTTCTTGGGCCAGCCCAACGCCATCGACGCCATTCGGGAACAGACCGGGAGCGACCTGGACGCGCAGGCCGCCATGGACCTGGGTTTGGTCACTTTCATCCCCGACGACTTGGACTGGGAGGACGAGGTGCGGTTGGCCCTGGAAGAGCGGGCCAGCTTCTCGCCCGACGCCCTAACCGGCATGGAAGCCAGCCTCCGCTTCGGCGGTCCGGAGACCATGGAGAGCAAGATATTCGGACGCCTGAGCGCCTGGCAGAACTGGATCTTCCAGCGCCCCAACGCCTCCGGCGACCAGGGAGCCCTGCGGCTATACGGCACCGGCGCCAAGACCCATTTCGACAAGGGCCGGGTGTGACCCTTAACTCCCGGCGAGGCATGAATGAGCCATGACCATAGAGCATTCCAACATCGACTATTCAGACCGCATCCCCAACAACGTGGGGCTGGCCGGCAACCGGCGTCTGCAGCGGGCTTTGGAGTCCTGGCAGCCTAATTACATCAAGTGGTGGCAGGACCTGGGCCCCGACCGCAGCGCCGGATTCGATGTCTATCTGCGCACGGCCATCAGTGTCGAGGCCGATGGCTGGGCTAATTTTGGCTACGTCAAGATGCCGGATTACCGTTGGGGTATCTTCCTGGCAAAGCCCGACCTGGACCGCAAGATTCCCTTCGGCGACCACATGGGCGAACCCGTGTGGCAAGACGTGCCAGGCGAATACCGGGCCCCGCTGCGCCGGCTGATCGTCACTCAGGGAGACACCGAGCCGGCCTCGGTGGAGCAGCAACGGCACCTGGGCGTGACCTGCCCGTCGCTCTATGACCTGCGCAACCTGTTCCAGATCAACGTCGAAGAGGGCCGGCACCTGTGGGCCATGGTCTACCTGCTCCATGCCTACTTCGGCCGCGACGGACGGGAAGAGGCCGATATGTTGTTGGAACGCCACTCGGGCGACGCCGACAAACCCCGGATCCTGGGCGCTTTCAACGAACCGACCCCCGATTGGCTGTCGTATTTCATGTTCACCTATTTCACCGACCGCGACGGTAAATACCAACTGGCGGCCCTGTCCGAGTCGGGATTCGACCCCCTGGCCCGCACCTGCCAGTTCATGCTCACCGAAGAGGCCCATCACATGTTCGTCGGCGAGACGGGCATCATGAGGGTGGCCCAGCGGACCTGTGAAGTCATGAAAGAGGTCCAGAGCGAAGACCCCAAACGGGTGCGCGAAGGCGGCGCCATCGACCTGGAAACCCTCCAGAGATACATCAATCTCCATTTCACCGTTTCCGTGGACCTGTTTGGTCAGGAGATCTCCACCAACGCCGCAACCTACTTCAACTCCAGCCTCAAGGGCCGTTATCAAGAATCGCGGATCGACGACGACCACCGTTTGACCGACAGCTTGTGGC
>JACZYV010000209.1:0-4253 GCA_022570905.1 Chloroflexota bacterium | reverse complement strand
CGGTGAGGTTCAACTTCCCCAGGATCACGGCTCCGGCCTTTTTGAGTTTCTCCACCACCGTGGCGTCGAAGTCGGGTATGTGGTCCCGCAGCACCTTGGTCCCGCCCATGGTCCGGACTCCCTTGGTGAAACAGAGGTCTTTGACCGCGATGGGCACGCCGTGCAGGGGCCCTAGATAGTTGCCTGAGGAGATGGCGGTCTCGGCGGCGCGGGCCGAAGCCATCGCCTGGTCCCCCATGACCGTGGCGTAGCTCTTGTACCGGCCGTCAAGGGCATCGATACGCGACAGGACCGCCTCGGTTAATTCCACGGGGGACAACTGCTTGGTTTCGATCAGGCCAGCCACCTGGGAGATGGTCTTGAAGTGCAGGGGAGTATCTTGCATAACCAGAGTCCTTATCTTGAGGTACCGGCCGGGGTTGGTCTACTCTTTAGATTGGAAAGGGCCGGGGTACCGGTCAGGGTTGGTCTACTCTACAATACCTGCCCACACAGGTGAAATACCCAAACAACGCCCGCCAAAGCGGGGACAACAACAGATCAGGAGAAACCTGGCAATGAGTCTCGATGATGTGAAAGCGCTTACCTTCGACACCGGCGGCACGGTCCTTGATTGGCACACTGGTTTCAGCAAAGCGTTGGCCAAGGCGGGGGCCAAGCACGGCCTGGAGAAAGACTGGCCCGCGATCGCCAACGAGCTACGCCGCCGGTCCCTGCGCCTGACCGTGAATATGGGTGAACATTCGCCTCCCGACCGTAACCACGACGATTCCCATCGAATGGCGCTGGACGAGATCATCGCCGAAAACGGCATGGAAGCATTTACCGCCGAAGACCGGCGCGATATCTGGTGGCGGACCGCCCACACTCTCGAAGCATGGCCGGACTTCCCGGCTGTGCTGCCCAGATTGAGGGAGAAGTACATCTGCGCCTCTTTCACCATCCTCAGCTTTAGGATGATCATCGACACGGCCAAGCGGAACGGCCTCAGTTGGGACGCGGTGCTTTCGTGTGAGGGCATGGGGAAGTACAAAACCTTGCCCGAAGCCTATCTCACCGCCGCCAAATGGCTTCAGTTGGAGCCCGGAGAATGCTGCATGGTCGCCTGCCACAACTTTGACCTGGACGCGGCCAAGAAGGCTGGGTTCAAGACTGCGTTCGTGCGGCGTCCGGATGAGTGGGGCGCCGCAGGGCCTCCCGACCCGGAGCCCAATCCTCACCATGACATCGTCGCCGACGGTTTTCCCGATCTGGCCAGGCAATTGGGAGTGCAGACCATCTGATAATCCTGCAACCTTTTGATCAAGTCGGTTAAAATACCGGAATAGTAAAGCCGGTGAGGAAGTAACAAGGGCTTGAGCGAATCTCAGCAGAACCCCATCCCACCGATAACGCCGGATGGCCGCGAATTTGTGGGGCGGTCCCAGGAGATGGACTTGCTGCGGTCTGCGTTGGCTGAGGCCAAAGATGGCCGGGGCCAGGTTGTGATGCTGACCGGTGAGCCTGGCATCGGCAAGACCCGCACCGCCCAGGAGCTGGCCCGGCATGCCGAGGCACAGGGCGCCCGGCTCCTCTGGGGTTGGTGTTACGAGGGAGAGGGAGCGCCGCCGTATTGGCCGTGGGTGGTTCCGATCCAGTCCTACGTGCGGCATACCGCTCCCGACTCGTTGAGGGCCCAGCTGGGACCGGGCATGGCAGACATCGCTGGGCTGGTGCCCGAGATCGCGGAAAAGCTGGGTGATGTGCCTCCGCCAACTCCAGTGGCTCCGGAACAAGCGCGTTTCCGCTTATTCGACGCCGTAACATCGTTCCTAAAACGGGCCGCTGCGGACGAGCCCATTCTTCTGGTGTTGGACGACATTCACTGGGCCGATGAGCCGTCTCTTCTACTGTTGCAATTCCTGGCCCGGCAGATCGACGACAGCCGCCTAATGATCGTGCTCACTTCCCGGGAAGCAGAGGCCGCGGGCAGTCCGGCCGTGACTGAAACGTTGGCCCAGCTTTCCCGTCTGCCGGCATTTCGGAGGCACGTCCTCAGCGGCCTGGCGATAGGAGATGTGCGCCGCTTTTTCCAGGTGGAGGCTGGTCAAGACCCTGATGCGGACTTGGTCCAATCGCTGCATGCCCACACCGAGGGCAACCCGTTTTTCCTGGCCGAAGTCATTCGGCTGATGGCCTCCCAGGGAGGCACTGGAGAAGATGGAGCCGGCGCCCTTGGGTTGCCCCAAGGAGTCCGCGATGTCATCGGCCAGCGGCTGCGCCGTCTCTCTGACCAGTGCAATACGGCGTTGACCACGGCTTCGGTGGTGGGCCGGGAGTTCGATTTCCGGATGCTGGGGATAGTCATGGAAGACGTCTCCGAGACCGAACTTTTGGCGCTGGTGGATGAGGCGTTGGAAGCCCATTTGATTGAAGAGGCGCCGGGTCAGGGCGACCGGTATGTGTTCCCCCACGCGCTGGTCCAGCAGACGCTTTTAGAAAGCCTCTCCTCCAGCCGCAAGGTGCGCCTCCACGCCCGCATCGGAGAAGTGCTGGAAACCCTATATGGCGGCCAACCCGAAAATCACGCCGCTGAGTTAGCCCACCATTTCTCCGAAGCCGCGCCAGTCCTTGGTACGGACAAGATGGTCCGGTACGCACTGATGGCTGGAGAAAAAGCTTTGGCCGCTTTCGCTCACGAAGAGGCAATGGGCTATTTCACCCAGGGCCTTGAAGCCAAAAAGATCACCGTTGATGACGATTCTCCCGCCCTCGACGCCGAGACGGCGGCATTGCTGTTTGGCGCCGGTCAGGCGCAGGCCTCCACCCTGCGTAGGGGCGCCGCGCACAACTTGACCCGCGCGTTTGACTATTACTCCGGGGTGGGAGATGCGGTTAAAGCGGTGGAGGTGGCCGAATTTCCCATGGCGCCTGGAGTGGGGCGCCTTCGGGTGACCGGCCTTATTTCCAGGGCATTGGAATTGCTGCCGCCCGACTCTTTGGAGGCGGCCCGGCTATTGTCCCGGTACGGTTGGGCGCTAGGGCAGGAGGTAGGCGATTACGATAAGGCCATGGCGGCCCTGAACCAAGCTCTGGCCATCGCCCAAGAACAGGGCGACCAGGTATTGGAGATGTCGACGAGGGCCAATTCCGCGGAGGTCAACTTTTTCAACCTGCGTCACCAAGAGGTTTTGGACGACGGACCGAAGATGCGGGAATTGGGCCGGCAGGTTGAAAATCCCCAAGCTGAGGTCGCCTACCGCATCAGCGCGATAATGGCCGCATATGCTTTGGGCCAAAAGGAGGACTTTGACCGGCTCCTAGATTCTTCCGTCGAGTTGGCCGCGGAGACCCGCGATCAGACACTCCTTACAGGCACCCTGTTCGTAAATTCGGCATTGGCCTTCACCAAGGGCCAATGGTCATTGGTCCGCGACCTGACAGACCGGGGACTGGCGGCAATGCCGGCCTATCCGCCTTTGTTGTTGACCCGGGCGATGTGCGAATATGAATGTGGAGATCGGGTATTGGGCGGGGAGTATCTTGGGCGGCTCTTGGAAACGGCGCGGCGCAGCCGGCAGGGCACCGGTTTGGAATTCGCCTCCGTCGCCCAAGGCATTCCTTTGATAGCCGAGATCACCGGCTCGATGGAGCACCTCGAGGCCGCCGCCCGGGCGTCGAACGCTCTACTTTCTTTTCCCAGCGCAACACCCTTTCTCACCCAATTGGCTCGGTCCGGACTGGCGTTGAACATGTTGTTGACCGGCAACATCTCCGGGATTCAGGACTATTACGAGGCGTTAAAACCACACCGGGGACAATGGCTGGCTTGGGCTTCGGTAGACCAGGTGCTGGGCCAGATCTGCCGAGCAACGGGACTCCTAGACCGTGCGGTAGAGCACTTCGAGTCAGCCATGGATGTTAGCCGCAAATCCGGTTATCGGGCCTACTTGCCGCGGTTGGGTCTGTTGTACTCCGGAACGCTGTTGGAACGGCGCGGAGACGGCGACCAGGAGCACGCCCAGACATTGATCGACGAAGCTTTGGTCACGGCTGGCGAACTGGGCATGAGACCAATGCTGGAGCAACTGACACAGCTTCAAGACGAGATTCCAGCGACCGGCCGCGCTGCGGCGTCCAACCCAGCCGGCCTCACCCAGCGGGAGGCGGACGTTATCCGGCTCATCGCCCAAGGTAAGACCGACCGGGAGATCGCCGAGGAATTGATCATCGCCATCCGGACCGTCACGACCCACGTTGGCAACATCCTCAAC
>JACZYV010000208.1:0-4310 GCA_022570905.1 Chloroflexota bacterium | reverse complement strand
ACCCGGCATAGGGAGTTATCCCTATACCCGCGGTCCACCCCGGAATTTTCCCGTTTTTAAAGATAAGGAATCTCCCCGATGTGCCGCCGTTTGCCCCCTACTACGATGGCATCACAACAAATTTCGAGGTGAGGCAACCATGAAAACAGCGATGAACATCCAGATGACAGGCGAAGGGGCAAACGGAAATAACAGCAAAATGGAGGCAACAATCATGAAGGCACAACCCAACATCCAAAACATCATCCAGAGCAACACCAAATTATTGGCCGGACTGGTTGTCGGCGGCATGATCGCCGCGGCGTCCATGCTCCCGGGCAGCGCTTCAGCGGATAACCCGGCGAGGCCGGTCGGCCAAGTCGAATCGGCGGTGTTAACACCCACCTCCACGACGGCGAACGTGATCGATATGGACTTCCTCGAGCCGGGATTCTACGACGCCAAGTTGGCCCGCTCCAACAGTTCCACAGGTGCATTCGACATGGACCTGCTCGACCCCGGTATCTACGACGCCAAGCTCGTTAGCACCTCCTCGGACTTGGGGGGGCTCCACGACGACAACATCATCTAGCGGGCGGTTATTGCCTCGACCCCCGCGCATCCACATCGAGCGAGCGGGTCATGCCTCGACCCCGCGCGCATCCGCCCCGGCCCTCGCGGCCGGGGCTTTTTATTTGCCCAATCTTTATCGGCTGAAAAGCCGGCAGGTATCCCATGCCGTATCGCCGTTAAATCCGCGGTTGCGGTATACTGTCAGGAACGAATTCTGTGGGCTGATCGCACTCCGTGGTTCCCGTGAAATACCCCTATCCAGACACTGGCTGATGGAGACTGGAATTCATGGCCACCAAAACCAAATCCGCCGCATTCAGCAAGATGGTCGACGTGGACGCCGGCGCCATCAGCCGGGAGATCTTCGTCAATGAAGACATCTACCGGCAGGAACAGGAACAGGTATTCGCCCAGGCGTGGCTCTTCGTCGGCCATGAGAGCCAGATAACCAAGCCGGGAGATTACTTCGTTTCGTCCATGGGTGAAGAATCGGTGATCCTGTGCCGCGACCGCGAAGGCCAGGTGAATATCTTCCTCAACTCCTGCAGGCACCGCGGGATGAAGGTCTGCCGCTACGACGAGGGCAACACCCCCGTCTTCTCCTGCCCATACCACGGCTGGAGCTACGCCAACGACGGCAAACTGGTGGGCGTTCCCTATTTTAAAGACGCCTACCAAGAGACCCTGGACAAGTCCGAATGGGGCCTGATCAAAGTGCCCCAGATGTATAACTATAAGGGGAGCATCTGGGCCACCTGGGACAAGAAAGCGCCGCCCTTCCTCGACTACCTGGGCGAGATGAAGATGTTCTTGGACCTGGCCCTGGACGGACGCGACGGCAGCGAGGGCGGTTCCGTGATCCTGGGCGGAGTCCAGAAATGGACCATGCCCAGCAACTGGAAGTTCGCCGCCGAGAACTTCGCCGGGGACGGCTACCACAACATCAGCCACCGCTCGGTGGACATGGTTGGCATCGGACCCAGCGGACGGGGACGGCGGGACAATGATGAGATTGGTCCAGGCCGCCGCCTGAACATCTCCTTCCCGGACCTGGGCCACGCCGCAGTGGTCGATATGCAGACCGAAAACCTGCCCCAGACCGCCACCTACACCGATTCCCCGGCGGTGGAGGAGTACTTCCGGGAGCAGGAGGCCAAGAGGCGCGCCAGCCTGGGAGACCGCCCCAACCTCATCGGCATGGTGGGCACGGTTTTCCCCAACATGTCCTACCTGGCCCGCCAGCCCCGCTCCATCGCCATGTGGCACCCCCGGGGGCCCAACATGACCGAGGCCTGGCGGTGGTTCCTCATCGACAAAGACACCCCGGACGAGGTTAAACAGGTCCTGCAGCAATACTACATCCGCTATTCCGGCCCCGGCGGCATGACTGAACAAGACGACATGGAGAACTGGAACTACGCCCATAACGCCAGTAAAGGGGTCATCGCGCGCCGGACCCCCTACAATTACGAGATGGGCATCGGCCAGGTCCGGGAAGACACCGGACTGCCGGGCGTGGTCACCGAACGCATCTGCGAGGAGAACGCGCGGGGCTTCTACCGCCGTTGGGCCGCCATGATGGACGCGAAAAGCTGGGACGACCTGGCTCCCACGGGCAATGCCCGGTCTAATGGGAACGGACACGGTAAAAGAAGATAATCGACCTCGATACACCGGCATGGCAGCGCTAAATCATCCAAATATTGGAGAGAAAGACATGGCCAGCGTAACGCAACTTGGATACGTGGGACTCGGAGTGAGCAACGTGGAGGAGTGGGAGCACTTCGCCACCGACGTCTTGGGACTGCAAAGCAACGGCATAGATTCCGATGGCAATCTATCGCTGCGGATGGACGAGTACAGCCACCGCTTCATCATCCAGCCCACGGGTAAGGACGATATCGAATTTGTTGGCTGGCAAGTGACCGACGAGCCGGCCCTTCAGGAGATGGCCGAGCAACTGCGCCAGGCCGGCATCGAGGTCACCGAGGGCACCGACGACGACAACAAGTCCCGCCGGGTCGAGGGCATGATCAAATTCGACGACCCCGAGGGCACTCCCACGGAGATCTATTACGGCCCGCCCATCAGCTTTGACCGGCCCTTCAATTCGCCCCGCGCCATCGGTTTCGTGACCAGCGAACAGGGCCTGGGCCACGTGGTCCTGCACGTTGAAGACCTGGACCGGACCGTGAAATTCTACCGTGACGTGCTGGGCATGAAGATCAGCGACTTCATCCGCAACCTGGTCTTCTTCCACTGCAACCCCCGCCACCACTCCTTGGCATTGATCGAGGCCAAGGCGCCCAAGAAGCTGAACCACTTCATGCTCCAGGCCCAGTCCATGAACGACGTGGGCACCACCTACGACATGGTGCTGGACCGGGAGATGCCCTTGACCCGTGGCCTGGGCCGGCATACCAACGACCACATGACGTCCTTCTACATGAAGACGCCTTCGGGCTTCGACGTGGAGTTCGGCTGGGGCGCCCGCACCGTGGACGACGCCACCTGGCAGGTGCAGCGTCACGAGAAGGGCAGCATCTGGGGCCATCGTGCGCCAGCCCCAGTAGCCGTCAAATAGTCCGGCGGTCCACCGAAACACCAGAAAGCCCTGTAGATCGTTTACCTGGAGAACAGCTAAATGAAGCTCGGTTATATCGGCACCGGGACCATGGGCAATCCCATGGCCAAGGCCCTCATTGAGGCGGGACACGCGGTCACGGTTTATGACGTGCGCCGCGATTCGGCCACCAACCTGTGCGAGATGGGGGCCAACTGGGCCGACAGCCCCCGGGAACTCTCCGAGGCCAGCGAGGCGGTGTTCACCTCGCTGCCCGGCCCGGTGGAAGCCCAGCAGGTACTCACCGACCCGGAGACCGGCATCCTGGCCGGGCTACGAAGCGGGGGCGCCTGGATAGACACCACCACCAACTCCCCCACGGTGATCCATAAATTAGCCGACATTTGTAAACAGCGCGGCATCGAGATGCTGGACTCTCCGGTCAGCGGCCGTATCCCAAACATGACCATGATGGTCGGCGGCGACCCGGCCGTGTTCGAGAAATACCGGACGGTCCTGGAGACCATGGGCAAAGATGTCATCTACGTGGGTGGGACCGCCTCGGGCTGCACGGCCAAGTTGGTTACCCAATATCTGGGATACTCCAACTTCGTGGCCGGGGTCGAAGGAATGCTCATCGGCGCCAAAGCCGGCCTGGACATGGATATCCTGGCCAAGCTGATCCCCATCAGCGCCTCGGCCAGCGGCGTCATGGACCGCTACGCCGGTGTGCTCCTCGACGGCACCTTCGCCTCCAACGGGACACTGGACATCGTGGCCAAGGACCTGCACCTGGCCTGTCAGCTTGCCCGCGATGTGCAGGCCCCGTCCCGCATCGGCGACATCGTGGACGACGTGCTCCAGCGCGCCCAAGCCCAGGGTTGGGGTCAAGACGGGTTCCCCGTCGTCGCGCGAATCTTGGAACAGATGGCCGGCGCGGACGTCCGCTCCAAGTCGAAGAAATAATCGAATATAACCCAGGCTTCTCCCATAGGAAGGAGGCGAACCAGGATGGCAACCGCCCGCAAGGCAACCAGCAAGAACGGTCAGAAGAACGGCCATGCCAATACCATGGTCGATCTCGACGCCGGCACCATCAGCCGGGAAGTCTTCGTCAACCCCGAGATCTACGCCCAAGAGCAGGAGCAATTATTCGCCAGGGCTTGGCTGTTCATCGGACACGAAAGCCAGATCA
>JACZYV010000207.1:0-4403 GCA_022570905.1 Chloroflexota bacterium | reverse complement strand
ACTTGGCCACGCCGCCCAAACGGGTGGTGTTTCACGAGATCACCAAAGAGGCCGTGGAAGAGGCCTTTCGCAATCCGCGCGAGATCGACATGCAGCTTGTCAACGCCCAGCAGGCGCGGCGCATCCTAGACCGCCTGGTGGGTTACCAGATCAGCCCACTGCTCTGGCGCCGGGTACAACGCGGCACTTCCGCGGGCCGGGTGCAGTCGGTGTCCCTGCGCATGGTCGTCGACCGGGAGCGGGAGATCGAAGCCTTTATCCCCGTGGAGTCGTGGACCATAGATAGCCTGCTGCGCAAGGCCGGCGCGGACGCCATCGAAAAGAACCAGTTCTCAGCCTCCCTGCATTCGGTGAAGGGCGAGCGGGAGCGGATCAGCATCCCCAAAGAAGAAGGCGCCCGGCGTTATGAGTCCGAGTTGGCCAACGCCGACTATAAGGTCGCCGAAGTCCGAAAACGTGACGTCCGCCAGCGGCCTTCCCCTCCTTTCACCACCAGCACCATGCAGCAGGAGTCCGGACGCAAACTGCGCTTCACCGCCCAACGCACCATGTCGGTGGCCCAGCAGCTTTATGAGGGCCTCGGCGTGGGAAGCGGCGGACCCATCGGCCTGATCACCTACATGCGCACGGACTCCACCCAGGTGGCCAGTTCCGCCCTCGCCGAGGTTAGGGAATACATCCAGGGCCGGTACGGCAAAGACCATTTGCCGGCCAAGCCCAGGCTTTACACAAAGGCATCGAAAGGCGCCCAGGAAGCCCACGAGGCTGTTCGGCCCACGTCCATCAGAAGGGACCCAGCTTCATTGAAGGATTATCTGTCGCGTGACCAGTTGAACCTCTACACCTTGATCTGGTCGCGGATGCTGGCCAGCCAGATGGAGGACGCCCGGTCCGAGGCGACCACGTTGAACATCGACGCCGCCTGCAAAAACACGGGCAAGGTGTACAACTTCCGTGCCACCGGCTCGGTCCTCAAATTCGCGGGGTTCCGCTCCGTATATATGGAAGGCCGGGACGATGGGTCCGGCAGTGACGAGAGCGACGGCAAGAATTCCCTGCCGGCGCTGTCGGAAGGCGACGCCCTAGATTGCTCCAAGATCGAGGCAAACCAGCACTTCACCGAGCCGCCTCCCCGCTTCACTGAGGCCACGCTCATCAAGGCCATGGAAGAGAAGGGCATCGGCCGGCCCAGCACCTATGCTCCGACCATCGGCACCCTGGTGGACCGGAACTACGTGGAGCGGGAGCGGAACCGGCTGACCCCCACGAAGCTGGGGATCACGGTGACCGACCTGCTCATCGAGTATTTCACCGACATCATGGACCTGGATTTCACGGCCAAGATGGAAGAGGAACTGGATGACGTGTCCCGGGGCGAACGCGAGTGGGTGCCTATGTTGGACGAGTTCTACGGGCCTTTTCAGAAGGCCTTGGATAACGCCAAAGAGATGATGCCCAAGGTCCGCATGGAAGAGGAGACCGACGAGGTCTGTGACTGCACCGGCAGCGCCAGGTGCGAGCACACGGCGGTATGCGGAAAACCCATGGTGATCAAGACCGGGCGGTTTGGGCGTTTCATGGCCTGCACCGGTTTCCCTGACTGCCGGAACACCAAACCGATCTTGAAGAAGGTTGGCGTAAGCTGTCCCAAGGCTGGTTGTGGCGGAGAGATCGTCGAGCGCCGCGCCAAGGGCCGGGGCCGCTCCTTCTTCGGTTGCTCCAATTACCCGGAATGCGACCTGTTGTTGAATCAACGTCCGTTGGCCACTCCCTGCCCTGAGTGCGGCAGTTTGATGGTCCAAAAGGGCCGGAACAACGGGGCGTGCACCTCCTGTTCTTGGCAGGAAGCCATAATGGAAAATCCGGAAGATGCGGAAAACGCAGACAACTCGGAAGAGCTGGCGCCGGTTGGCGACTAGCCTTAACAACTCCAGTCATGAGGGCTTGACCCAGTTTGACCACCTCGGTCTTGAAGGGTTGGCGCAGTTCGACCATTTCATCAAGGCGTTCCCCCGCTACCTCCGCGGCCAGCGCGGTCTGTCGGAGAACACCGAACGGGTCTACCTTGACGACCTCCGATCCTTCCGGCAGTACCTGGCCGATGAAGAGCTGGGACTGGCCGACATGGACCGGCAGACCCTCCGCGGCTACCTGGCCTGGTTGGCTACGGAAGGGAGAGGCGGCCAACGCGGCTATGCCCGTGTTAGCGTTGCCCGAAAGTTGACCGTGGTGAGAGCTTTCTACCGGTTCTTGGTCCAAGAAGGGCTGTTCCGCTCCACGCCGGTGCCCTCCGGCCAAAGCTTCAAAGTTAAGGTCGCCAAATCGCTCCCCGATTTCTTAGGCCAGCGCGAGGTCGCCAGGTTGATGGACGCGCCCGACGAATCGACGGTCCACGGCATCCGTGATAAAGCGATCTTGGAAACGTTGTACGCCTGCGGCGTCCGGCTGGCGGAGATCCACGGGCTCAACCTGGCTGACATCCGTTTCTCCCGGCGTGAGATATTGGTCCGGGGCAAAGGGTCTAAAGAGCGGTTGGTGCTGTTTGGGAAACCGACCGAGCAAGCATTACGGCGTTACATCAATGAATCCCGGCACGAATTGGTGTCCAGGCCAACCCAGGCGCTGTTCTTGAACCGCTATGGCGAACGCCTATCGCGGCGCAGTTTCGAGAAACTGGTGCGCCGGTATTCGGAACAGGCCGGGACCAGGGCCGACGTCCACCCGCATACCCTAAGGCATACCTTCGCCACCCATATGCTGGAGGGCGGCGCCGACCTTCGGGTGATTCAAGAACTGCTGGGCCATTCCAGCCCCACCACCACCCAGGTCTATACCCATATAACGAAGCAGGAAGCCCTGACGGCCTACCTGTCCCATCATCCCAGGGCCGATGAACCGGCCGGCAGGACGCCCAGCGAAGACTCAAAAGCAGACGGACCAGTCCCCACCGGGAAGGACGCCTAGAAAAATGGCCAGCTTCTTGATACTAAACGGCCCCAACATCAACATGCTGGGACGCCGGGACACGTCGATCTACGGTTCCAAGACCCTGGATGAAGTGAACCAGGAGATCAGCCGTGTGGCCAAGGAACTTGGGGTCGAGGTGTTCTTCTACCAATCCAACCTGGAAGGGGAACTGGTCGACTGCATCCAGGAACATTGGGGTAAGATTCAGGGCATCGTCCTTAATCCCGGCGCTCTGACCCACTACGGACTCAGTTTGAAAGACGCACTGATCGACTGCCGGTTGCCGGTGGTCGAGGTGCACCTCGGCAACCCCTGGGCCAGGGAGCCGTGGCGCAGGGTCTCGGTGATCTCCGACATAGCCCGTGGCCAGATCGCCGGCTTCGGTTGGAGAAGTTATACATCGGCCCTTCAGGTATTGGCCGCACTCGTCGAAGAAGAATCCGAATAAAAGAGGAATCCAGATGAAAGACAGAGTGGAGGGGCTCGTTGCTCAGTTCGACGAGAAAGAACTGGACGGCGTGTTGATCTCAGCGCCGGAGAACCGGCGTTACCTATCTGGGTTCAGCGGCTCCGCTGGTTACCTGTTCATCACCAAAGCCAACGCGATCTTGGTCACCGATTCCCGGTACACCGAGCAGGCCACCAACCAATCTCCTTATTTTGAGGTTAGGCAGGTCCGTGGTGGCTGGGACTGGCTGATCGACGAGTTGAAGGCTTCGGGAGTCAAGAAGGTGGGTTTCGAGAGCCAAAACATGACGGTCGCCTCGTACAACAGCCTGATCGACGCCATCAAGGGGGATTCCGCTTTGGGGGGAGTCTCGATGGTGCCGGCGCCCGGACTGGCCGAGAACCAGCGCATCATCAAAGACCAAGAAGAACTGGTGATGCTGCAACTGGCCATCGACGCCGCCGACAAGGCCATGGACCTGGTTTGTCCCGCCATCACCCCCGGCATGACCGAGCGGGAAGTGGCTTGGAAGATGGAATCAGCCATGCGCGATGCCGGGTCCGACGCCATCAGCTTCGACACCATCGTCGCCGCCGGCCCCAATGGGGCGATGGCCCATCATCAACCCACCGATTACGTGATCAAACAGGGCGACCCCATCGTGATCGACATGGGCGCCAAGGTGGGCGGTTACTGCTCCGACCTATCCAGGTCCATAGCGGTGGGGGAGCCCGACGAGACCTTCAACAAGATCTATGACACGGTCCTGGGCGCCCAACTCACCGCCATAAATACCGTGAAGGCGGGAATGACCGGAGAGGAGACCGACAACCTGTCCCGGGATGTCATAGCCAAAGCCGGCTACGGCGATAACTTTGGCCACAGCCTGGGCCACGGCGTGGGCCTGGAGGTCCACGAGAACCCCAGGGTCGGCCCGCGGTCTCCCGATGTCCTGGAACTGAACACGGTGTTCACCGTGGAGCCGGGC
>JACZYV010000206.1:0-4411 GCA_022570905.1 Chloroflexota bacterium | reverse complement strand
GATGGCCTTCGGCCTGGGGCCGGCCAAGGGAAAGGACACCGCGTCATCCATCGGTCCATGGCTGGTGACCACCGATGAATTAGCTCCCTATATGAAAGACGGGCGGCTGCACCTGAAGTGCGAGGTCAGGGTCAATGGGGACTATTGGCTGAAGGACGGCGCGGCCCAAGACGCCTACTACACCTTTGGGGACATGGTTGAGCGGGCCTCCAAGGACAGCCGCATCGTGCCGGGCGACGTGATCGGCAGCGGGACCGTGGGCGGAGGCTCCATCCGGGAAGCCATCCGCAAAGGGTACGAGAAAGCCAGGTTCCTGGAGCCCGGAGACGTGGTCGAGCATGAAGTGGAAGCCATCGGCGTCCTGCGGGGCACCATCGGCCCCAAGCCCAAACTCGATCCCAAGTACCGCTTTCAGGTCAAGAACCCGGCCCCAGTGCCGGAAGCGGGAATCTCCAAAGACTACAGATACCAGCGCTGACCGTCACGGCATCCCCAGATGAGGCTAAGATTCGAGATTCTCTAGCAACCCAATACCGGAGAAGCAAATGGCGAGCGATCCAACAGTGGCATACGACCCAGATCATGTGTGTGAAGTGAGCGTCCGTGAGATGGAGTACCAGGACGGCTTGGCCGTCCGGGTCTACCAGCCCGCGGGAGCAGGCCCTTTCCCGGCGTTGGTCGATGTTCACGGCGGGGTCTGGACCAATCGCGACCGGACCGCCAACGAAGTGATGGACCAGGCCCTGGCCGAAAGCGGCATCGTCGTCGCGGCCATCGACTTCCGCCAGGCGCCGGAGCATCCCTACCCGGCTCAGGTGGCCGACGTTAATCTCGCTATCCGGTGGCTGAAAACCCATGCGGAGGAATTCGACGCGGACCCCCAGACCGTGGGCGGCATAGGGGGGTCCAGCGGCGGCCACACGGTGCTGCTCAGTGCCATGCGGCCGCATCACCCTGCATACAGCTACCTTGATCTGCCGGGCCCGGATGCGGACGCCACCTTGAAATACCTCTTGTTGGGGTGGCCGATCGTCGACCCATATGCCAGGTACCGGTTCGTACAAAAATCGGAGAACGCCAGGATAGTTGCCTTATCTGAGGGGTATTTCCTGACCACTGATGCCATGAAGGAAGGCTCTCCGTTCCAGATACTGCAACGGAAGGAAGAGGCGGTCTTGCCGCCCACGATCATCGTCCAAGGTACCGCCGACGACAATCTGCCGGTGCCCGTGACGGAGCAATTCGTGGCGGCCTACCGGGAGGCAGGCGGAGACATCGAATTGGAGCTGTTCCCAGATATGCCACATTTGTTTGGGAACACCCCCGGCCCCGAATCAGACCGGGCGGTAGCGCTCATGAAGAGATTCGTGGCCCGTTGCCTCGCTGGGGGACTCTAACCCAACTTGAATGGCGCCGGCTCGCCCCTGCTGATTCTAAAGACGGGCCGTGCTGATGCTTGTCTGAGGCCAGCTCCATGGTGATGAAAAAGACCATGGATCGTACGTGGTAAACAGGCATCATATAATTGCCAATAGCGCGCGGTGGCGGTAAGTTATACGCAAAACCCCCAGTCCTCAAGGTAGGTGCTACGTGGCTCACAATGCGTCTTCCCCGGTGTCAACGGGGGCGCTGCGAAAGATCGGCTCCGGACTGCTCCTTTTTGGTGTGGTCGCCGCCGGTGTCTTTATCCTCCTGTATTTTTGGAACCAACTGTTGCGTCCGGGTGATCTGAACGCCATCAGCCTTCCGCTGGTGGCCCTCGTCGCCGGTATCGCCGCCACGTTCAACCCTTGTGGCCTGCCCGCTCTGCCTGGCTTCCTCGCGTTCGGGGGAGACAACATAGGGCTTGGCCGCAGGACTGGATTGAGCCTGGCGACAGCGGTCGGGGCGATGACCATAATAATCGTGTTGGGAATCATGGTGGCCATCGTCGGTACTGGGACCAAAGGGCTCATTGCCCCCTACTTCCGATGGGTTCAGCTTGCAGTGGGCTTGTTTCTGGTTAGCGTGGCTGTACTTCATCTGGGTGGACAGACCAACCGGTTGCCCTTCATTGGCCCAATCATGGGTGTGGGCAGCCGTATTTGGGAACAAGCGATGGGAAGCCCGACCCCCAAGAAAAGCTACCTGTTCGGCGCTGGATTTGTCGTGGTAGGCGTTGGTTGAACCGCTCCCTTCCTGGCTGCGGTCGCAGCCTTCGCCACCGGGGTCGGCGGGTTCGTCACGGGGCTTCAGGCATTCCTGATCTTCGCCGTCACCATGGGGTTGCTGATATTCATGCTGGCGTTTCTGGGGTCGTCCTTCGGTCCGGCGTTCACCGTGTCTCTTCGTGTCTGGGGCCGGCGCATCCAGGCGGTGTCCACACTGTTGATCATCCTGGTGGGCGGCGCCCTCATCTACTCCGGCTTCAATCCTGGGACCTTCGACCGCCTGATCCTTCCCATGAATTGATGTTGCTTTTACAACAAGAATATAAAACGAGGATTTGTGATGGAAAGCGTGAAGCTTAACGTTCCGGGAATCACTTGCGATGGTTGAGTGATCACTATTCGCATGGCCGTAGGCCGAGTGCAAGGAATCAGCAAGGTCGATGGAGAATCGAAGGCGAGAACCCTAACCGTGGAGTATGAACCTTCATCCGTGTCAGTTGAGGAGATTCAAAGCGCTCTGAATAAAGTGGGTTACGAAAGCACCTTGGCGGCTTGACCCGACCCGCCGGCGCTCTGTATTCACTAATATCGCGGCCGGGCCTACTTCAACCGGCGTACCCTGGGCAGTCCGATGGCCGCGGCTATGCTGATCCCGGCCAGCACCGCGCCGTTGACCAGCAGGGCTCCCTGCGGTCCCAGGGCCGTGGCCAGGCCGCCCACCCCCAGGTGACCGATCGGACCGACCCCGATGCTGAGGACCCAGGAGCCCATGGCCCTGCCACGCTGTTCGTCGGGCACGTTGGACTGCATCAACGTCTTGTAAAGGGTGTCCACTGACATGGCGCAGGCATTGACCGCCGCCAACACGGCGATGAAGTAAACCATAGCCGAAGAGATGGAGAACGCCATCAGGCCCACCCCAAAGGCGGTGGCGATGATGAACATCAGCAGACCCTTGCGGCGGTAGTCCCGGAGGTTGGCCAGCAGGGCCAGGCCCAGCAGTCCTCCGGCCTGCCTCACCGCGATCAGATACCCCAGTCCCACCGGGCCCACGTGCAGCACCTCCTTGGCGAACACCGGCAGCAGTGTCATGTGAGTGAACCCGAACACCTCCGTGATGGACGCCAGGCACATCAGCACGAAGAGCACCCGGTTCTCTCTGAGGAACCGGATGTATCCGGCCAGGTTCCGCAGAACCGGCTCCCGTAGGGGCCGCGCCGTCCTGGTGGACCGGCCGATGACCATAAGGACCGACGCGGAGCCCACATAGCTGGCTCCGACAGCCATGTATTGCCACCCCGGACCCACGGATTCGATCAACGCACCGGAGATTACCGCCCCGGCGATGCCGCCGGCTTGCATGGCCATCTGGTTCAGGGAGAGCCCGTTCAGCGCATGCTCCGGGCCGGCGATATCGAAGGTGTAGGCCTGCCTGGTGGTCAACGTGAAGGCGAAGACGCAACCGCCGCCGGCGACCAGGGCGATCACCGTCCAGACATCAGGGTCTCCGGTGAGGAGGACCGTGGCCATTGCCGCCGCCACGACGGCCCCGCCCAGGGCGCTGAGGAGCAAGAACAACCGTCTGTCCATCCAATCGGCTATCGCCCCGGAAAGTATGCCCAGGAAGAACAAAGGCGCCATGCGGGCCGCGGCAGCCACGCCAACGATGAAGGCCGAGCCGGTGATATCGAAGACCAGCCAACCCATTGCCACGTGCTCCATCCCGGTGCCCAGGGAGTAACACAGGGTGGAGGCCCAGAACAGTCTGAAGTCGCGGTAGCGCAGAGACGAAGCCCAGGGGCGTGAATATATAGCGCGGGGGATCAAATATCCATTCCCTGTTGTGCCTGCCTGCTATATACTCGCCATTGCCCACCGGCGGACGGTGTGACCGCCCAGGGCAATGCCGCCAGCCATGAGGAGCCGAAAACCGTCATGAAGTTCGCTCTATTCTTCCCGGCGTCTTGGACCGACAAGGACACGGTCCACCAGAGCCGGATCTACGGAGAGGTCTTGGAGCAGGTCCAATACGGCGAGGAATTGGGCTTCGACTCCCTCTGGATCGCCGAACACCACTCCAGCCGTTATGGGATATTCCCGTCATTGATGCCCATCCTTGCACATATCGCCGCCAAGACCAAGACCATCCGGCTGGGCGCTGGGGTCAGCGTTCTGCCGTTCCATAACCCGATCCGCTTGGCCGAAGAAGCGGCCATGGTGGACTTGCTCAGCAATGGACGGTTGAATCTCGGGGTCGGACG
>JACZYV010000205.1:0-4423 GCA_022570905.1 Chloroflexota bacterium | reverse complement strand
TTCTTTTCCTGTGGAGTGCCGGGGTTCATCACCACGCTCGAGGTCCCGCCGCCCATGCCGCCGGCCACGCCCCAGGTGGGAAAGATATTGTTCTCCACGCGCAGTCCGAAGGTGCCCTCGTCGGCCAGGATGCGGACATCGCGGATGATGCCGCAGCCGCCCCGGAGTTTGCCCGGCCCGCCCGAGTCGATGGCGATGGCGTAACGCTCCATGCGCAGCGGGTACTCCATCTCCATGAACTCGCCGGGGTAGTTCTCGTTGTGCCGGCTGTAGATGGCGTCCAGCCCGTCGGCGAAGGGCCTGGCCCCGTGGCCCACCGCGATGCCGTCGGTGCAGAGCAGCCAGTCGCGCGTGCCGGGTTCTTTCATCCGCCAGTAAGCGATCACGTAGACCGCCGAGCCGGCCATCACCTGGCCGCCGGTGGCCTCGGCCAGCAGCGCTCTGACTGAGCTTTTAAGCTTGGTGAAGGTGTGCGCGCGGCAACCGAGGGCCGCCGGCCAGTCCGGCTGCAGGATACTGCCCTGGCGCAGCTTCACCTCGTCGATGGACGCCAGAAGGCCGTGGTTGGACAAAAGCGAGGTGTCGTATTGATGGAAATACTGGCCGAAGTAGGCCGCCAGGGCCCCGTCGCTGGCCATGAAATTGATGGAACCGTCGGCCTGGTCGTCGCTCCCGGTGGCGTCCAGCGTGATCCGGTCCCCCTCCCGGGTAAGCTTCAAGTGGTAGGAGTACCAGCGGCCGCCGGTGCCGTCGTGGTCCATGAAGTCTCTGACGCTGAAGCTCCCCTGGGGAATGATACTGAGGGCCTTCTCCCGCACCATGGCCGCCGTGTCGGCCTGGTCGGCTTCCAGAGCGGCCAGCGTGGTCTCCTTGCCGAAGCGGCCGAACATCTCCAGCAGGCGTTCTTGGGCCCGGTTGGCGGCGGCCATCAACGCCCTGGTGTCGCCCTCAAGGAGGTCCGGATACCGGGAATTCCGGAGGATGATCCGGTAGGCCTCTTCGTTCAGCTTTCCCTGGTCCAAGATCTTGATGGGCGGCACCAATGTGCCGTCGTGGAATATCTCGGTGTTGGCCGGGCCGATGCTGCCGGGCCGGGAGCCGCCCAGGTCCCAGAAATGGGCGAAGGAATGGCAGTAGGCCACCGGTTCGCCCTCGAAGAACACGGGGGCCAGGAACACCATGTCCGGGGTGTGGGTGATGCTGCCCTTGGAGATGTAGGGGTCGTTGTACCAGTACAGGTCGCCGGGGGCCATGGTCTCGACCGGGTAATACTCCCAGACGCACCGGACGATGTCGCTGCCCATGTTGTCGCCGTAGAGCTCATGGCCGTTCCGGTCCAGGAAACTGACCTGATAGTCTTTCTTCTCCCGGATGAAGGCCGACATGGCCGTGCGCTCGATGAGCAGTTCGCACTCCAACCGGGCCGCCCGCAGGGAGCCTCGGATCAATTGCCGGGTCACCGGGTCCACGGTCTGGATTTCGTTGCTTTCCGTCATTTTCCCGGCTCCATGATGCAGTTACCGTACTCGTCGATCTTCCCGGTCCAGCCTGGGTTTATCAGGACGGTGGAATCCATGCCCTCAAGGATGGCCGGGCCATCGATACTGTAGCCCGGGGCCAGCCGGTCACGGTCGTAGACGCCGCAGGGGACGAAGCCGCCTGCCTCGTCGAAAAAGACCTGCCGTTGGCTGGCGATGGCTTTGTCAGGCGCGTCCAAGCCGCGAGAAAGCCGGGGCATGTCCACCGAGCCCACGTCTCCCGAGGCGGCGACCCGCAGAGTGACGATCTCCACCGGTTGGTCCAGGGCAAAGCCGAAGAGTTGTTGGTGGCGGTTGTGGAACACCTCAATCACTTCGTGGATGGCCTTCGTGGTCACCTGGGTTGTGGAAAAAGCCACCGTGACTTCAGAGCCCTGATGGGCGTAGCGAAGATCAGCCCAACGGGAGAAGACGTGCCGGTCCTGGGGAACGCCCTCTTCGCGCAGCCAGTCCCTTCCTTCCCCTTCCATCTCGGCGTAGACCCGTTCCATGCCGTCCAAGTCGTAATCCGGCGGGGTCTGCAGGGACGTCCGGGCGTAGTCGTTCTTCAACTCGGCCACCAGCAAGCCGTAGGCCGACGCGATGCCGGGGTGCAGGGGGGCGACCACCTGGTTGATGCCCAACAATCTCGCCACGTCGATGGCGTGCATCGGGCCGGCCCCTCCGTAGGCCACCAGGGAAAATTCGCGGGGGTCGTGGCCTCGTTCCACGCTGACGTTCCGGATGGCCCCGACCATGGTGTTGTTGGCGATGCTCAGGATGCCGCTGGCGGCGGCGTGAAGGTCCATGCTCAGCGGAGCGGCGATCTGTTCCTGGATGGACCGGGCGGCGGCGGCGGCGTCAAGGGGCAGGGTCCCCCCGGCGATCTGGTTGTTGATGCGGCCCAGCACCAGGTTGGCGTCGGTGACTGTTGGGGCCGTGCCGCCCTTGGCGTAACACACCGGGCCGGGGACCGCGCCGGCGCTGGCGGGGCCCACGGTCAGGCTGCCGTAGGGCGATACGTTGGCGATGCTGCCCCCTCCGCAGCCGATGGTGACGATGTCCAGCATGGGAAGTTGGATGGGCCAGTTGCCCAGCCGTCCCGCCAGGTTGGTGGTGGGGCTCCCTTCCCGCAGCAAGGAAACGTCGGTGCTGGTGCCTCCCATGTCGAAGGAGATCGAGTTGGCGACACCGGTGTTTTTCGCTATCTGCAGGGTGGCCATGACCCCGGCGGCGGGGCCGGAAAGGGCGGTGTGCACCGGCTGCCGGACGGCGATGCCCGCCCCGATCATGCCGCCGTTGGACTTCATGATGGAGAAAGACGCGTCGATGCCGTTGGCGCGCAGAGAGCTTTCCAAGCTGCCGATGTAGCTGCTCACCAGGGGCATGACGTAGGCGTTCAACACGGTGGTGATGGTCCGTTCGTACTCGCGGAACACGGCCAGCACCTCGGACGATATGGAGACCTGGGCGTTGGGGTATTCCTCCAGGATCAGTTCCTTGGCCCGGTTCTCGTGGTCCGGGTTGGAGTAGGAGTGCAAGAAAGACACGGCGATGGATGTGATCTCATCGGCCCTGAACTTGCGGGCGGCGGCGCGGACCGCTTCCTCGTCCAACGGAATGAGCACCTCGCCGTTGAAGGCGACCCTCTCCGGAACCTCGACGATGTCCCGGGGGCGCACCGGCCGGTCGGGTTTGACCCAGGACTGGGGGTTAACCAGCCGCGGCGTCCCGTGGCGGCCGATCTCCAGCACGAACTTGAAGCCCTCGGACACCACCAGCCCCACGGGCGAGCCCTTGTTCTCCAGGATGGCGTTGGTGGCGATGGTGGTCCCGTGGAAAACGTGCTTGACCTGACCGGGCTTCACCGAATTGGCCTTCAGTATCTCCCGGAGTCCGGTCAGGAACCCCGTGCTGGGGTCCTCGGGAGTGGATGGGGTCTTGTGGACCCGCTGTTCGTTGGTGGCCAGGTTGCGGAGAACGATGTCGGTGAAGGTGCCGCCCACGTCAACCGCGACTGAATAGTCGTCCATAGTTGTCTAACCTTGATTCAATTGGCTTAAAGCAGCCTTGTTAACGGCGCGAGCGAAAAAGATCATATTCAGAATAATTCTCAACGCATGAATAAATTTGTCTTGCAATAAAAGGAAAAATGCCGGATCTTCTGACCATCCATCATATGTGGTTTTTAGTTTGGGATTGGCGTGAGCCAGTCCACCCCAAAGGAACACATCGAAAATCGACCGAAACGTCAAATCAACCTCGTCTACGCTAAGGGAAGTGGCCTGGGATAAGCCCAAGTTGGTTTCGGTCCGGGCGTTGTCGAGCTTTTCAACAAGCTCCGAACTTATCGGTAACACTGAAAAAAGTTTTGAGAGATTCCTGAGCGATGTAGGTTCGTTGTCCTGTATAAAAAACCTTATCGTGAGCACAAAAGCGTCGATCGATTCATCATTCGGACCATACCGCTCAACTTGGATTGGCTGATCCTGGTTATAGGTGATTCTTAAACCTGTGTCACCGAGTCCTTTAGTGAAACTTAAATTTTCGAGCTTGTCTGCCTTTTCGTTGAATAACTTAAGAGTCTCGATGGCAATATTTAATTCCATGGCGATAAAAGCCCTGAATCTTATCGAGTCGAGCACCCCAGCCTGACCGAAGACACGGTTGCTGGGGAAACCGGTTATTTTTTGCATATGGTAGGTCATCAGGTCAAGCGGATTAGCGACCATCACCACAAAACTATCCGGTGCATACTTTTTTATATTTTCGGCGACTGATTTGGTGATATCAGCATTGGCTGTCAGCAAATCTTCGCGCGACATGCCCGGTTTGCGCGGCATACCGGCGGTGACAATAATTATATTTGCTCCCTCGATATCTTTGAAATCATTGGTGCCTCTGAC
>JACZYV010000204.1:0-4424 GCA_022570905.1 Chloroflexota bacterium | reverse complement strand
CAGCGACCTGGAGTTTGTAGAGTCCATCGCCGTGCAGGTTGACCAGCATACCACCGATCCGAAAGAGGTCGACCCGATCCTGGGCCACACGCCTTTCGAGGACCAGCAAGTCGCCATCTACCGGGCTTGAGAAGAGGGTCAGGTCCGTCGGGCCTACGAGAGCAAACAGGGCGCCAAGGTGATTGGACTGCGCTCCGCCGTGGCCAGTCAGGCGTTGATGGTCAGGGCGGAATCCGACCATTACTACCCCAGTTCATTGGCCAATAAGCCCATCGCCGTCCAGTTCCATGCCGGCTCCCATTACACCGCGTTGCGGCTGCTGGAGGGTTACATTCCGGCGAAAAAGATCAATCTGCTGCATTACGGAAGCCCCCGCTACCGGTTCGAGGCCATGATGAGCGGGGAGGTCGATGCCGCCATGCTGATGGAGCCTTGGATCGCCCTGGCTGAGAAGAACGGCTGCCGGGCGGTCTGCGAAGGCCACTACCTGGGCGCCGAGAACGCCAGCGACAACATGGATGACAAAACCTTCGCCGCCATCAACCGGGCCGTCTCCAAGGCGGTGGACCTGATCAACTCGGACAAGAAACGGTTCTTGCACTACCTGATCGAACAACCCAAGTTCGTGGAGGCGGCTGCCGAATGGGGCGGTCTCACCGTGGACGACTTCCACCTGCCCCGCCTGCGTTACGCTCATCCACGGCCCTACACCGAAGAGCAGTTGGAAGACACTTACAATTGGATGGTGCGCTGGGACCTGCTTAACGCCTCCGTTTGCGCCGCCGATTTCGTGGACAACCGGGGCGCTGAACCCGTCGCGGCCGACGACTAGTTCAACGCCAAGACCTGACCAGGAACATTGGGGGGCGCTGCTGTTTGCCGGCGGCGCCCCCTACGTCATTCCGACCAACATTGGAATCAAGGGATTCTTGCGCCATGTAGGGGCGGCGTTTTTAACCCGCCCTGGCATTCGTAAACCACGCTCCTACCCGTCAGGGCATCCATGGGCAGGTGTCTTACCCCGACGGCTTATTCATTTCGACAACCATCGTGGCGGATCCGGCTCTTCTATATCAGGCGGCTCCCCGACCGAGGCAGATAAAGTACAATTGGGCCGACTCAATCAAGGAGAAAGCTGCCATGCCCCTCAGATTCAGACGGCGCTCCGGCGTAGCCGTGATCGAGATACATGGGGTTATCGGTTCCCACGTGAAGATACCGGAATATTCGCGGTTGATCGATGCCGTGGCCAGAAATCCGCGCTTGCGGGCCCTGTTGTTGGACATCGACTCTCCGGGTGGGTCGGCCACCGGCTCCGAGGTCCTTTACCGGGCCATACAGCGAGTGGCCGAGGAGAAGCCGGTCTACGCCTACGTGCGTGGGATGGGCGCCTCGGGCGGGTACTACCTGGCCTGCGCCGCCAGCAAGGTCTACGCCCTGCCCACGGCATTGGTCGGGTCCATCGGCGTGATCTATCTCCGCCCCGTGTTGGAACAATTGCTGTCCAAGGTGGGCGTGGAATTCTCGGTGTACAAGAGCGGGGAATTCAAGGACATGACCGGATTCTGGCGCAGTCCCACCGACCAAGAGTCGGCCAAGTTCCAGGAACTGATCAACGAGATCTTCGACAACTTCGTGGCGGTGGTGGCCAGGGGACGCTCCCTGGAGGAGACGGCAGTCCGGGAGATTGCCACGGGTGAAATCATGACCGCCCAACGAGGCATCGGCCTGGGACTGGTGGATGAGATCGGCGATTTCAGAGATGCGCTGGAGGCCGTCGCCGAAGCCGGAAATTGCAGACCCACGCCCCGGTGGATACGCCCCAGGCGCAGTCTGTCCCAGCGGCTGTTGGGCCGCTCCGGCATCGGGCAGCAAAGCGGGGGGAATATACTCGCTGAAGGGTTGCAAAGGTTGCTTACCGGAGGGGTATACTACCTGGAGCCTGGATACATCGCAGGTGACTACCCAGGCGCATCCGGTTAACCAACATGGTCTGACCGGCAAGTGGAGAGGGGTATGTGGGATTTCGGCCGGACGACCATTGCGGGAATCGGGTTTTTGGCGCTCATCTCGGTGTTGGCGGCATGCGGCGGAGGCGAAGTCACGGTCGCCCCGGCCAGCGCACCCACTGACACACCACCCACTGCCATACCGCCCACTGCCACACCACCCGCAGAGCTCTCCTTCTTCGGAAATCTCCTGGCCGGAATTCCCGACACGCCGGACACCCGCCAGTCGGTGATGATCAATGATTACGCCGCAGTCCGGGAGCTGCTCGGGCTTTCTCCTGCCGGTCCCGACAAAGAATATCCAGTCTTGATACAGTATGCCATCGATAGTGTCGTCAGAGATGGTCAGGAACCGGACCCAACCAAGATCAAGGTTTACACTGCTGAGGCTCCGTTCATCACCGGCATGAGCCGGGACGTTTTCGACCATCCCCGAAGGGAATTCCTCGCCTTCGACGGCAGGAACGTTGACCAGAGCGTGGAAGCCGGTGTCATCCCCTCCATATTGGAGGTTGCGTTTGGGCGCTTCGACCCCGCCGCAACCGCCCAAGCGCTGGATGCTTGCTCCGAGTGCCCGCCGCCGGACATCGTGACCCACAACGGTGTCTCGTTCTACTCATGGGGCGGGGACCATCAGGGGAACCTAAGGGGGCGGAATGGGCCGCCGGCTTTCGATCACCTGGGACGAGGCGGCCGCATCGCAGTTGCCAGCGAGTACGTTTACCGGACCGTGGAGACGCCGGGCATGAAGGCATTGATCGATGCCAGGGCCGGGGTCGGTCGGTCCCTGGCTGACGCAGATGAATTCCGTCTCTTGGGCCAAGCTATGTCGAGTCTGGACACCTATGCGGCGTTCTTCACCGACCGCACCCAAAAGGTCGGTGCGGAGCCAGACGCCAACTCTACCTTCACTTTCGGTGTCGTGCCCGATTTCCAAGAAAATCTGATCGCCGAGATCGGCGGTTCTTCTTTGCTCCTGCCCTACCTGGCGTTCAGCACTGGACCGGGACATGACGACACCGGGCCGTACTTGGCATTGGCCCTGGTGCACAGCGACGCGGAAACAGCGGCAGAGAACAAACGGAGGCTGGAGCGACGCCTCTCTGACAACGCGGACCTACAGGCGTGGATGGGAGGGCTGGAAGAGTCGATGATCAGCGTCAAGGGACGCGTCCTCTCGGCGAAGATACGTGGAGATGGTCCGGCTTCGAGGTGGAAGGCGCTGGTTTTCACCATCACGCCCCTGATACCCCACGAGTAGCAGCCGGCTGACGCTAACCCACCATCCGTTTGGCTTCCTGCCAGAGTTCCTCTTTTTGACCCAGGGGTAGGGCGTCGAAGTCGAGACCCCGCTCGACAGCCAGCTTTTCCATCTGGAGGTAACGTTTGCCAAAGCGCTGGTTGGCCTGACGCAGGACATCCTCGGCGTGGGCGCCGGCCCAGCGGGTCAGGTTGACCATGGAGAACAGCAGGTCGCCCAGTTCATGGACCTTTTCTTCCGGGGTGGCGGCCGCTTTGAACTCGGCCACCTCCTCCATGATCTTATCCAGCACGCCTGAGACATCGTCCCACTCGAATCCCGCTTTGCCCACCCGGTCCTGCATCAACTGAGCATAGGCCAGGGCCGGGAGGCCGATGGGGATCCCCTCAACGGGCGATCGGCTCTCCCCCTTGGCTTTGCGTTCTTGCGCCTTGATCTGTTCCCAGTTCCGCTCCACCTCCCGGGCGTCCTCGGCATGCCCACCGGCGAACACATGGGGGTGGCGGCGGACCAACTTGCCGTTGATCTTGCGCAGCACGTCCTCAAGCTGAAATTCGCCAGCCTCCCGTGCGATGTCGGCGTGGAAAGCGATCTGGACCATCAGGTCGCCAAGCTCCTCGGAGAGGACGGCGGGGTCGCCCTGGTCGATGGCCTCGATAACCTCGTAAGACTCTTCCAGTAGATTGCGCTTCAGGGAGTCATGGGTCTGCTCCCGGTCCCAAGGGCAGCCGCCGGGCGCGCGCAGCCGGGCCACGATGTCCACCAATGTCTGAAACGTGCCCAGTTCTTGTTCGGAAAAGGGGCTGGTGGGAGATGATTGGCTTGGGGATGAATCCTCTTGAGGCGGCATGGGCGAATTATAGATTGACCGCCGGTTGCTTCACAACCTAGCCGGTGCTAAGTTAGATTGGACCGGCAGGCGCGCACTTCAAGACCTCAGGCGTGGCCCGGTCAGCACACTTGGTCCGGTGGAATCAATGGAGAATACATGGGCCGCGTAGGCTGGGTCCCCTGGGCGATTTTCATCATTGCCGTGCCGCTGTTCTTGATCACCGCCAGCGTTACCTGGGCATTCAACAGCCCTGGCTTGTACAACGACGGATTCGAGAAGTATTCCATCTCCCGCATACCGGGCATCACCGATGCCGACCTGC
>JACZYV010000056.1:0-16580 GCA_022570905.1 Chloroflexota bacterium | reverse complement strand
TCCGGGTCCGCTGGCTGGGGCATAAGATGTTAGCGGAAGTGAACATCGCCGTTGATTCCGGCATTTCGGTGGCGGCCGGCCACGACATCGCCGAAGAGGTGCACCACCGGCTGCTCCATCACCTGAAATATCTGTCCAACGCCACGGTTCACGTGGACCCGGTTGGCCTGGCGGGCGAGGAATACCACCGCCACGGGCCCGGCAACACAGAACACCGGGAAGAACACACGGAAGAACACACGGAAGAACCAGCGAAAGAACACGGCCATGCCGAAGGCGATGGCCACGGCCATTCCCACGACTAACCGTCCCGCCATAAATCAGCGGCAATCGATAAAACGAGGTCCAGGCATGCCCCTTGAACGGTCACAGGTAAAACACATCGCTTCCCTGGCCCGCATCGGCCTCACCGAAGATGAGGTCCAGTTGTTCGGCGAACAGCTCTCCCAGATCTTGGAACAGTTCGAAGTCCTTAATGAACTGGATACCACGGGCGTCACGCCCACCGGCCACGCCGGCGGACTCCAGAGCGTGATGCGCGAAGACCTGGCCCAGGACTCCCTGGACTCGGAAGACGTGCTGAAGAACGCGCCGCGCCGGGAGGGAGAGTTCTTCCGGGTGAACGCCGTGCTGGAGGAATAAGCCGGTGGCGGAACTCAATTGGCTCAGCATCCAGGAAGCCCACGCCCAGCTAACCTCCCGGCAGATCAGCTCGGTTGAACTCACCCAGGCCTGTTTGGACCGGATCGAAGCCATTGAAGACCAGGTCCAGTCTTTCCTAACCCTGACCCCCGACATCGCTTTGGCCCAAGCCGAGAAGGCCGACCGCATGCTGGCCGCCGGGGAGGGCGGGCCTTTGACCGGCGTGCCGGTGCAGATCAAAGACGTGATGTGCACCGAGGGCGTGCTCACCACTTGCGCGTCCCGCATGTTGGAGAATTTCGTGCCGGTCTACAACGCCACGGCCGTGGAAAAGCTCATGGGCCAGGGCGCGGTGATGCTGGGCAAGGGCAACATGGACGAATTCGCCATGGGGTCTTCCTGCGAGAATTCGGCTTTCCACCCCACCCGCAACCCCTGGGACCTGGACCGGGTGCCGGGAGGGAGCAGCGGCGGCGCGGCGGCTTCGGTCGCATCCGGGGAAACCATCTACGCACTGGGCTCCGACACCGGTGGCAGCGTCAGGCAGCCGGCGGCCCTCTGCGGCGTGGTCGGGCTGAAACCCACCTATGGACTGGTCAGCCGTTACGGGCTGATCGCCTTCGCTTCGTCCCTCGACCAGATCGGCCCGGTGGGAAGGACCGTCGCGGACTGCGCCCTGGTGCTGAACGCCATCGCCGGACACGACCCGCGGGACGCTACATCGGTGGCCCAAGAGCCCAAAGATTACTCGGCCAGCCTGGGTCAGGATATCAAGGGGCTGCGGTTGGGGGTGCCTGAAGAGTACTTCGTGGACGGCATGGACCCCGGCACCCGGAAGGCCGTGGAGGAAGCCGTGGCAACCCTGGAGGGGCTTGGCGCGTCGGTGCGGCCGGTCTCCCTGCCCACCACCCGCTATGCGCTGGCCTGCTATTACATCATCGCGCCCTCGGAATGCTCGGCCAACCTGGCCCGCTACGACGGCGTCAAATACGGCTACTCATATCAGGACACCGACGACCTGTGGGAGGCCATGGAGAAGACCAGGGAATACGGGTTCGGTCCGGAGGTCACCCGCCGCGTGATGCTGGGCACCTACGCCCTTTCCAGCGGTTATTACGACGCCTATTACCTGAAGGCCCAGCAGGCCCGGACGCTGATCCGGCAGGACTTCGACCGGGTCTTTCAAGAGGTTGACGCCCTGGTCACGCCGACATCCCCGGTTACGGCTTTCAAGATCGGAGAGAAGATCGGCGACCCGGTGCAGATGTACCTTATCGACGTTTGCACGCTGCCGGTGAACATCGCCGGCCTGCCCGGCCTGTCGGTGCCCTGCGGCTTCTCAGAGGGATTGCCGGTGGGGATGCAGCTCATCGGCCCCCATTTCTCCGAGGAGACCCTGCTGCGGACGGCCCACGCCTACGAGGCTGCTACTCAGTGGAGCGATGCCCGGCCCCCGCTATAGACGATAAAAAGAGCAAATAAATAGGGCCCCGGGAGGTCATCCGGGGCCCTAAAAACCGGTCGGCGATTGCCCTTACGGACGAATCGCCCGCCAGTCGGTTTGGTTATACTTGTAATCGGCGTACTTGTCGGCCAACTCCTGGGCAGAAGACATGAAACGGTAGAAGCTGGTTACAAATCCAGTCCTTTCCTGTCCTACCTCAGAGTAGTTGTTGTTGTGCGCGCCGACGGTGGAATGGGCTTTTCCGATGCTTAGAGTTGCCATTAGATTTTTCGATCCTTATAAAGTGGGCTGTTGTTCCTGTAGGACATTCTGGCCGACATCTCGGTCTTCTTCCGTTTTTTCAAACCCGTCCGTTTATTCGTCCTACCCAAATTTCAGTCCCTAACTAAATATTAGTCCTTGAATATACATTTGTCAAGTAGCTAATAATTAGTTATAATGGACTAACAATAACCGCGGTAATCGGGTTAAACTGTGTACCCGGACCAACCGCTGATACCGACGGTGACGAGCGTCGCGGCGAGGAGCGTCATGAACTGCGATAAACCATGTCCGAAGTACGAACAGGCGATGCGGGTCTTAGGCAAGAAATGGACCTGCCTGATCCTGCGCTGCCTGTTGGCGGAACCCAGGAGATTCACCGAGATTTCGGGGTATATCGAAGGGCTTAGCGACCGCCTGCTCTCCCAGCGTCTACAGGAACTGGAGGAGGAGGGCATCGTACAACGCCGGGTCTTTGCCCGCCGGCCGGTGGTGGTCGAGTATTCCCTGAGCCCCAAGGGCCTGGCCTTTCGCACCGTGGCCGAAGCCATTCAGGTATGGGCCGACGAGTGGGCCATGGAGCCTGCCACCGCCTAGACAGCGCCCTGGTATGGGCCCTGAATCCGCCCGGTGTCCGTTCGATTCTCTACAGAAGTTTTTAATTTAATCCCGGGAGGCGCTGATGCAGCGCTCCAAGATCAAAGATATCTTCAACCGGGAACAGGCCGGCGGCGACGTTCTGGTCCAGGGTTGGGTCAAGACCCGCCGGTCGTCCAAGTCCGTCACCTTCATCCAGATCACCGACGGCTCCACGCTGCGAGACCTGCAGATCGTGGTCGATGAGGCCAACCCCAACCACGAAGCAGCAGCCGGCCTCACTACCGGGTGCAGTGTGAGCGTGGAAGGCGTCCTGGTCGAGTCTCCGGGGCAGGGCCAGAAGTACGAGGTCCAGGCCAGGTCATTGACGATTGTGGGCGGCTCCGACCCCGAGACCTATCCCCTCCAGAAGAAACGCCACTCCCCCGAATTTCTCAGGGAGATCGCCCATCTGCGGCCCCGCACCAACACCTTTGGGGCCATGGCGCGGGTGCGGAACTCCATGGCCTACGCCATCCACACCTTCTTCCAGGACCGGGGCTTCCAGTTCATCCAAACCCCCATCATCACCGCCAGCGACGCCGAGGGCGCCGGTTCCATGTTCCAGGTGACCACACTCGACCTGAACAACGTGCCCAAGAACGGCGGCGAAGTGAAGCACGAAGACGACTTCTTCGGCAAGCCCACTTACCTCACCGTAAGCGGCCAGCTGGAAGCGGAGATCTTCGCCCTGGCCCTGTCGGACGTCTATACCTTTGGGCCCACGTTTCGGGCCGAGAATTCCAACACGTCGCGTCATCTGGCCGAGTTCTGGATGGTGGAACCCGAGGTTGCTTTCTGCGAGTTGGACGGGTTGGCCGAACTGGCCGAGGATTTTTTGAAGCACCTATCCGGACATGTGCTGGAGAACTGCCGGGAAGACATGGAATTCTTCAACAAGTGGCACGATGACAGCGTCATCGCCACCCTGGAAGGCATCGCCAACTCTCAATTCGAGCGCATCACCTACACCGAGGCGGTGCGATTGCTGCAGAAATCGGGCGAGAATTTTGAATACCCGGTCACCTGGGGCACTGATCTCCAGTCGGAGCACGAACGCTACCTGACCGAGAAGAAAATACAGAAGCCGGTGATCGTCACGGACTATCCCAAGGGAATCAAGCCCTTCTACATGCGCGTGAACGACGACGGAGAGACCGTCCGGGCGATGGACGTGTTGGTGCCGCGCATCGGCGAGCTCATCGGAGGCAGCCAGCGTGAAGAACGGCGGGACGTACTGGAGGGCCGGATGACCGAGGCGGGAATCTCCCACGACGATTATTCCTGGTACCTGGACCTGAGAAGATACGGCACGGTCCCACATTCGGGTTTCGGCCTGGGATTCGAGCGCACGGTACAGTTCGTGACCGGGATAGCCAACATTCGGGATGTGATCCCCTTCCCTCGAACGCCCAAGAACGCGGAGTTCTAGGCTGCAATCTCCCACCGCCAACGACGGGGACCTTTCCGCCGGCGGACTCGTTTCCACCGCTGGAATGGAGGCCGCCTTTGGCCCCGGCAGCCCCATCTTCGACCAAACCACGGAGCGGCTCGGCCGTATCTTCTCCCAGGCGGGTCAAACTCCCCCGGTGGCGGCCCGGTTTCGGGAGTGGCAGCGGCGCCGGGACAACATCCACGGCCAGAAATCGCCGCGGGCCCCTTCAACCCAAGAACTATTCATCCGCCAGACCTACCTGGCCTTGCTGGCGCGGCTGACCGCCCGCCGCTTCGTCGCGCCCCGCCGCCCCATCTCCGGCGCAGAGGAGATCCTAGAGGTTATCAACGTCGATTACTTCAGCCGCCGGGGTATCGGCAATTTCGGGGAAGGGGACCTCTTTTCTTGGCTTCCCCTCGATTCCCGCTGGGACCTGGGACTCGATGACCTGGTCCTGCAAACCGTGGAGGGTCTGGCGGAGGCCCTCGCCCCATACGAATTCACCTACACCTCCCCCGGCATCTTGGACGGCTTGTACCGGCAGACGGCGCCCGAATCCGTCTGGGCGCCCCGCTGGCTGGCTGAATACATCGTCGAAGATGAGTTGGGGCTGGAGGATGACCCCAACCTATCGCTGTTGGACCCCGCCTGCGGCACGGGAACGTTCTTGTGCGCCGCCCTCGGGTCCCTGTACCGGACCATGGCACAGCGGGGCAGCGACGAGATGGACGTATTGTTCGCTGCCCCGGAAATGGTCCGGGGAATGGATCGCGACCCGCTGGCAGTGGCCTTGGCCAGGCTCAACTACCTGCTGGCTTTGGGCGATCTGGTCCAGCAGGAACACCCTCCTTTTCTGCTCTCGGTATATCTGGCCGACGCCAACCAGGTGCCGGAATATCAACCGCTCGGTCCGGACGGTCCGGCGTTGACGTTATCGGCCACGGCGGGAGATTTCCCGCTGCCGGAGCCCGTCGTCAGCAACCCAATGACGCTGGACTGGGTGTTGGGACGCTTGACCAACTACATGGACGGGGCGCAGTTGCGGCTGCACGCGCAGTCCGAGGACGAGGCGGTCCAGGAGGTCCTTAATGCCTATTACAACTACCTGACCGCCCCCAAGCCGCGCACCCCGGTCCCGGACGCCCTGACGCCGCGACAGGCGGACATACTGTTGGAAACCGCCCGCGGACTGGTGCATTTGCACATCCGGGGCGAGGGCACTCTATGGTTGCACATGGTCCAGAACATGGCGGCGCCGGCGGTATTCTCCCGCCTCGGTTTTGACCGGCTGGCCGGCTGCGGCTCCGCGGCTTTCTTCGAGACATGGTCCGCGTTGTACCTGAGGCCGGAAGGACGGGCCGCCATGCTTACGTCGAGTGTAGGGGCGACGCCAGAGTCCAGTCTGGTAGTCACAGGCGCTGAGCAAAGCCTCACGCTCCGGATAGAAGGCGGACCCATCCCCCACGACAGCTCTTGGGCGGATGCCAAAGCCACGATCCGAGTGGTCAAGGATACCTGACGCCGGTAGCTGGATTCATTTGACGCGATTTCCCGCTGGCGAATATAATGGGGCGGCCTCTCCCCGTAGCTAGATAAGCTGGGATCCCCAGTCAGATTCCTCTGGTAAGGAGCCAAAATGGCCACTCAAGAAGTCATCCTCCACCCCGCTTCGGTGGTCGCGGAGTTGAAGAAGAACAACATCAGCCACGTTGTCTGGCTTCCGGACAGCGAGACCAATTTCCTGTTCCAGCTTCTGAACAACGAGCCAACCCTGGACCTGGTCCCGGTCTGCCGCGAGGGCGAGACCATGGCCATCGCCGCCGGGCTCTGGGTGGGCGGCAAGCGCCCCGTAGTTCTGATTCAGAACACCGGCATCTTTGAGGCCGGCGACTCCATCCGCGGCCTGGGCCTGGACATCAACCAACCTCTGGTGATGCTGGTCGGCTACCGGGGCTGGAGCCGCCACGGTCTGACCAAAGACTCGGCCGCCCGGTTCATCGAACACATCCTCCACGCCTGGGGCATCAATTACTACCTGATCGAGACCGACGACGACGCCGACCGGATCAGCCTGGCCATCGAGGAGGCCGAGCGCACGTCAAAGCCGGTGGCCGTCTTGGTGGGCACCGAGTTCGGTTCCTAGCCGCCAAGGCGCGTTCCATCAAGTGCAATTTTATGGAGTCTACTAAATGATCGACAATTCTGACGCAGTAAAACTTCTGGACAGCAAGCGGGACAACGCGGTGTTCGTGGCCACCATGAACGCCAACAACGTTCACTTTGGGCTGCCCACCGTAACCTCCAACGAGAAACTGGACTTTCCGATCTCGGGCGCCATGAGCAAAGCCTCGGACGTCGCTCTGGGACTGGCCCTGGCCCAACCCGACCGCAAGATCCTGTGTCTGGACGGCGACGGCAGCCTTCTGATGAACCTGGGCGCCATGGTGACCATCAGCAACAAGGCCCCAAAGAACCTGGTGCACGTCCTCTTCAACAACAAGGTCTACGCCGTCACCGGCGGCCAGCCCATCCCGGGCGGCGAACAGGTCGACTGGGAAGACATGGCGAAGTCGGCCGGTTACGCCAGGGTGTTCAGCTTTGATAATCTGGAAGACATGACCAACGGCATCGACGAAGCCCTGGCAGCCGAGGGCCCGGTGTTCATCCACCTGCTGATCACGCCACAGATCGAAAACACCCCGGTGCAGTTCCGCACCCCGGCCAAACGCACTGTGCACACCGCCATCGCCGACCTGCCCGAGACCCTGGGCGTTAAGCGCTAGGCGGCAAGCCACCCATAGTTGAATCGCAAACCGGGGCAGACGACGTTACGCTGTCCCGGTTTATATTTGCACCGGCGTCTTGCCGGCGCCTGGGACTGAAACCACCAAAGGATTAAGGACGGCAAGGCGTATGCTTAGCAAAGGGCTTTTCCCCCGGGTCGGCGCCTACGCCGTTTTGGCGCTGGGATTCTGGCTCCTTTTTCAGGCCTTCGAGAAAACAAACATATTGACGGGGATCGTGGGAGGGGCTCTGATCGTGGTGGGGATGTATCTGATGACCGGAGTCTGGCGCGGCATGTTCGCCAAGTACGGCGGCAACTACAGAATACGGAAGGAGAGCGATTCCAGTGACAACACGCCGGAGGACAAGATCAGGGGGACCGGTGATCCCGTCGATGGAAGCGACCAAGGCGGTCAACTTCCACCGTAAGGACGCGTTGGTGGTCTCCACTTCATCCGCTCTGCGGGAGTGGAGCCAGGTCTCGGAACGCCGTGACCTGGATATCGACCTGTCCGACTGTATGGACCGGGCCCCGGCTGTTGGTCTGGGACTGGCGCTGGCCCAGCCCCAAGGCAAGGTACTGGTGCTGGACTGCGATTCCACGCTGCGGACCAACCTGGGCGGCTTGGCGACCATCGGGGAGTCCAGTCCCGAGAACCTGGTCCATTTCGTGTTCGACGATGTATCCAGCGCCTCGACCTCGGGCCTTCCAATCAAAGAGATGGACAACTTGGACCTGGCGCAGATCGCCTTGAGCTCAGGCTACGCCAAGGCCTATGAATTCGACAAACTGGAAGAGTTTCTGATCGGGCTGGAAGAAGTGATGCGCCAGACCGGTCCGGTGTTCGTCAGGGTAAAGGTGTTCCGGGACGGCGACCCGCTCCCATTCCCCGAGCGGAGCATGGCCCAAGGTTGGGCTGAGGTGAAGGAGAACCTTTCCTCGGCGCAGGAAGATGCCGAGTAGGTTAGGTCTTATTTCGCTTCGGGCTCGGTTCCAGCAAGGTAACTGTTATTCAGGAGAGGTTGGTGCCGTGTTGGGCCGGACCACGATCTGGCTGGCCACGTTATAGCCGATCGACACACGGTCACACTGGGTGACCACTTCCATGACTCCCAGATACGGCGCGGCCTCGGCCACGGTGATTGACTGCTCCGGCACGATCATGGAATCAGCCAGGAACTTGAGCAACTGGGAATCTTCCTCGGGCACCCGGTCCACAACATAGGTCTCGCCGGGCTGGGCCGTGTCCAAGGTCAGAGCGCCGTCCGGCATCTTGGGCTCGCCGGTGCCGGGGATGGGCCGTCCAAATGGCGAACGCTTGGGGTTACCCAGCCGCTCCATCAACTTTTCCTGAAAGTCCTGGGACATGCCGTGCTCCAGGCGGTGGGCCTCATTGTGGGCCTGGTGCAGGTCCATACCCAGTAATTTGACCACCAGCCATTCGGCCAACCGGTGCCGGCGGGCGATGTCCTCACCGCCTTCCAGTCCATGCTTGGTCAACCGGATCCGCTTGTCTGGGCCCACATCCACCAGGTCTTGCCGTTGCATCCGGCGGATCATCCCGGCCACGGAAGGCACGGAAGTGCCCAGTCCTTCAGTCTCGGGCAGTTTGCGCAGGGTGTCAGTCAACTGAGTGATGGTGGGATTCTCATCGTCTTCCCACAGCTTATAAAGGCAGAGCAGATAATTCTCCGTGCCTGGGGACAGCCGCAGGTCGCCGTCGCTTGAATCGCCATGACCGTTGCCGGTCTTTTTCCTGGGTGGAGCCATTGGAGTCCTTATATCGCTCACCGCACTTCCGGTATACGTACGGTGGGTTTTTCGTTGGGGATCGAGACACTTAGCCGCCGCCGGTTCATTCCGGGTAGAGCCACACACCCTCACAGTCCAGTTGTCTCGGCTAGTCCTGGGTTAATGGACCGGGGCGCTTCCAATGTGGGGCACAGCCACCAAGCGGTCTCCGACGAACGGCCGTAGATGGTGACCGTCGCGCAGGCTGACTGTAACGCTGGCGCCCACGGGATAATCGGCGGTATGGGAAAGAAGACACCGGACCGTCGCGCCCGAGGGCAGTCTAACCCGGTAAAGGTAGAAGGCCCCGCGGAACTCTCTTTCGACCACCACTCCGGCGCCGTTTTCGGCGGGCTGGCAGTCCAGGCAGTCCGGCCGAACCATCACTTCGATCTGGCTTTGGCCGTTGGCGTTCACGCCGGCCGGGGCTCCCGATTGCAATTCCGGCCAATCGATAGAACCCACCTCGGTGTGCAGGACACCGTCATCGTGGCTTGCCGGGAGGAAATCCACCATGCCTATGAACTGGGCCACGAATTTTGTAATTGGATGGTGGAAGATGGACTCAGGTGAGCCGGTCTGTTCTACCCGGCCCTCGTTCATCACCGCGACCACGTCCCCAACGAACAGGGCTTCTTCCTGATCGTGGGTGACAAATATGGCCGTGGCGTTGCTTGCTTTGAGTATGCCAAGAACGTCGCGCCGGACCTGCTCCCTCAATTTGGGATCCAGGTTGGAGAAGGGCTCATCCAGCAGCAGGACTTCCGGCTGGGGGGCCAGGGCACGGCCGAGGGCGACCCTTTGCTGCTGGCCGCCGGATAGCTCATGGGGCATCCGGTGCCGTTGGGCGCTCAGGCTGATCAGCTCCAGGACTTCATCGACACGTTCTTGGCGCCCGCGGCCTTTGGGAAGGCCGTAAGCAATGTTCTGTTCAACCGTTAGATGGGGGAATAATGCGCCTTCTTGGAAAACCATGCCGACGCGGCGGTGTTCAGGAGGGGTGTTCTCGCCGGCGCCGCTGACTGTCTGGCCGCCGATGGTGATTACGCCGTCGTCCGGCTCTTCAAACCCGGCGATGAGCCTGAGCGCGGTGGTCTTGCCGCAACCACTGGGGCCCAGCAACGCCAGGACCTGGCCCTGGGGGATGCTCAGATCAAGGCCGGCCACCGCTACTACGCCGCCGAAACGCTTGGATAGGCCCTTACATTCCAATGCGGGGGCCAATGCGGGGGCCAACTCGGTTGCGGCTAGTTGCCCGTTTTCAGACTGATCTCGGTCCGACAGTTTCATCGATGCCCTTAACCCGATCGTTACTCGCCCTAAATCACCTATAACTAGTGTCTTTGCGATTGAAGATAAGTGTAGACATAGTGAACAACAATGTCAATGTATAACTTGAAATCTTCGTGAAGCGATATTTTTGTAACACCCATGCTAAACGGTTTAACCAACACTAACGCGGCGATGTCTGATTATCTTGGCGTCCGCCAAGAAGAAGACGCTCCATTCGGTCTAGCGACTTCACATTCGACGTTGGCGGTAGCAGCAAACAAGTGATTGACATTGCCCTCGTGGCGACGTATTCTCATGGTCACTTTATCGTGTGTACATCGTTTAAATATTAATGTACCTTTCGTTTAAAACCATGTCTCGACGATAGATTAGATCAAACAGAGAGGCCAGGAATTAAAATGGGCGCCGGCACACGAAAAAAGATTGGTATCTGGGGAATGCTGGCGTTATTACTGTCAGCAGTATTATTCTCGGCCTGTGGAGGTTCGGGTGGTGAGGCGGGCTCTCTCACAGTATATTCGGGCCGCAGCGAAACTTTGGTGGGCCCGTTGATTCAGCGGTTCAAAGAGACCACCGGTATCGATGTCTCGGTCAAATACGCCGGCACGCCCCAACTTGCCGCCACCCTATTGGAAGAGGGCGGCAACACCCCGGCGGATGTTTTCTTCGCCCAGGACCCCGGAGGCCTCAGCGCTGTGGCAGGACTCTTGGCTCCCCTGCCGGAAAGCGCCTTGATGATGGTGCCCCAATGGGCGGTCTCTTCCGCCGGTGTTTGGGTCGGCGTCTCAGGCCGCGCCCGGACTGTGGTCTACAATACAGAGCGGTTGACCCCGGAGGACCTGCCCGATGACCTGACTGGATTCACGGACCCCAAGTGGAGGGGCCGCTTGGGATGGGCGCCCACCAACGCCTCGTTCCAGACCATGGTTACCGCGATGCGCGCGATCTGGGGCGAGGAAAAGACGGTCCAATGGTTGAAGGACATCCAGGCCAACGACCCCAAAGTCTACCCAAAGAACACCCCCATCGTCTCCGCGGCCGCGGCCGGCGAGATCGACGTTGGGCTGGTGAACCATTATTATCTGCACCGGTTCCTGGCCGAAGAGGGCGCTTCCTTCGGCGCGCGCAACTATCATCTGCCCGCGGGAGGGCCGGGAGCCATAGTGATGGTCGCGGGGGTTGGTATCCTTTCGGCATCGGATAACAAGGAAAACGCCCAACGGTTCGTGGACTTTCTACTGTCTGAGGAATCCCAGCGGTACTTCGTGGAGGAGACATTTGAGTATCCCTTGGCCGCCGGCATCCCCGTTGCGAAAGGCGTAACTCCATTGTCCGAGGTTAATAATCCAGACCTTTCCTCCGCGGCCCTCGACGACTTGAAGGGCACCCAGAAGGCGCTCCGTGAGGCGGGCATCATCCCGTGACCTCCTTTTCGGTGGCGGCGGCCGGGCTGAGGTCGGTGTTGACCGCCGGGCTGAGGTCGTTGGCTGGAGGCCGAAGTATCCCTCCGTCGGTGATCTGGGTTCCGGCCGTGTTCGTGGGGGGCGTCCTCCTGCTGCCACTGGTCTATCTGGTGATTCGGACATTTGATTCCGGGGGCGAAGTCTGGGACCTGCTCTTCCGCCAGCGGGTGGCTGCGATACTGGGCCGGACCGTCCTTTTGGTGGCCACCGTTACCGGAGCTTCCATCATCCTGGCGTTGCCCCTGGCCTGGCTCACCACCCGCACCGACCTGCCCTTCCGCCGCGCTTGGGTCGTGCTGTCGGCCTTGCCGCTGGTGATACCCAGTTACGTGGCCGGATTCATCGTGGTCGCCGCCCTGGGTCCAAGAGGGATGCTGCAGGGGGCTTTAGAGGGACCTTTCGGCATTGACCGGCTCCCGGACATCCACGGTTTCGCCGGCGCCTTGCTGACCCTGACCTTCCTCAGTTTCCCTTATGTTGTCCTGACGGTCCGGGCGGCCATGCTCCGTATCGATCCCGCCATGGAAGAATCGTCCCGTGGCCTGGGCCGTGGCAGTTGGGCCACTTTCTTCTTTGTCACCCTGCCCCTGCTCCGGCCGGGCATCGCCGCCGGAGGGCTGTTGGTGGCGTTGTACACCCTTTCCGACTTTGGAGCGGTGTCGCTTCTGCGTTACGAGACATTTACCTGGGCCATCTTCGTGCAGTACGAGTCGGCATTGGACCGCACCCTGGGCGCGGGGCTTTCGCTGTCTCTGGTGGTGTTGGCCCTGGCCATCGTGGGACTTGAGGTGTTCAGCCGGGGCCGGGCCCGTTACTACAGCAGTTCGTCTTCCGCATCACGCCCGCCGTCGATGGTCCGCCTCGGCCGGTGGCGGTGGCCGGCGGTGGCGTTCTGCTCGACTGTCGTAGCTGTTTCCCTGGCGGCGCCCATGTCCGTATTGGGTTATTGGGTTGTCAGGGGAGTCTCAGCCGGCGAGCCCTTCAATCTGGTCTGGGAAGCGGTGGGAAACTCGGTTTACATCGCGGCCCTGGCGGCAACGGCGGCGGTGGCAGCCGCCCTCCCGGTGGCCGCCCTCTCGGTGCGTTATCCAGGCGTCCTCAGCGGGTTGTTGGAACGGCTCAGCTACATCGGGTTCGCCCTGCCCGGGATCGCAATCGCCCTGGCGTTGGTGTTCTTCGGGGCCAGATACGCGCCGCTGTTGTACCAGACAACCGGGCTATTGTTGTTGGCCTACGTGGTGCTGTACCTGTCTCCGGCCCTGGGAGCAGTGCGCACATCGTTGTTACAGATCAGCCCCAGGATAGAGGAGGCGGCCCGGGGCCTGGGCAACAGCCCCCTGCGCGCCTTCTCCTCGGTGACGCTGCCGGTGGCTAGGCCGGGGTTGATGGCCGGATGGGCCTTGGTCTTTCTCCTGGTGATGAAAGAACTACCCGCGACGTTGATACTGAGCCCCATCGGGTTCAACACGCTGGCCACGTCCATCTGGTCGGCCGCCTCCGAAGCGTTCTTCGCCAGGGCGGCGTTGCCGGCCCTGCTGCTCATCGCCGCATCGGCCGTTCCCCTGGCCTTCCTCATGCTCCGCGAGCGACGGTAGGCTATAATCTACCGGGCCCGGCCCCGGGATTGGATAGTGGCCGGTCATTCTTATTCGCTGATTCGGGAGTAGTGCGTTGCCCCAGGACGACAACACCCTCACGGTTATCTTGCCCGGAAAACTGATCGACGGCGTTGACGGCAAGGTGCAAGAAGGCATGGCCGTGGCCGTGCAGGGGAACACCATCAAATGGACCGGCCCGGCCTCCCAGGCTGAGAGTCTGGACAGCGGCGGGGCCCAAAGGGAGACCCTGCATTTCCCTGGAGGCACACTGCTGGCGGGACTGTTCGACATCCACACCCATACCAACATGCCCGGCGACGGCCGGACCGGCGAGCAGGTCAATGATGACGACGATGACGAGATACGCCTGCTCCGGTCGGCCCGCAATACTGCCGCGGCCGTGGCCTCCGGTGTCACCACCATGTGCGATTGCGGCTCCTGGAACCGCACCGGGTTCGCGCTGAAAAAAGGGCTGGCCGCGGGTCTGGTGGAAGGCCCCAGGGTCTTGGTCTCGGGACCTCCGATCACCGTGACCGGCGGCCATCTCTGGTACATGGGCGGCGTAGCCGACGGTCTGGACGGAGTGCGCAAACGCGTCCAGTATCTGATCAAACAGGGGGCCGACTTCATCAAGGTCGCCGCATCAGGCGGCAGCACCACGTCCAGCGACCCTTACCGGGCGTCCTACTCGGCCGCTGAGTTGACCGCCATCGTCGACGAGGCCCACAAACGGGGCCGCTCCGTTCTAGCCCACTGCCGCTGCACCGAAGCGATCAACTCGGCACTGGACGCCGGGGTTGACGCCATCTTGCATTGCGCCTTCTACGATAGCGACGGCAGTTACAGGTTCGACCAGAAGACCGCCGACCGGTTGGCGGCTTCGGAGGTGTGGCTCAACCCCACCATGGCCCTGGGACGAGCCAACCGGACGCGGTTGACCAAGATCAAGGATGAGCGCCCTCTGACATCCGATGAACAAGACCGGCTCGAACGCTCCACCGTGTCCGGCGAGAACTCTCTGGCCCAGTTCGGCGCCCTGATAAAAGCCGGCGTGAAGCTGGTGGGAGGCTCCGACTGCGGCTGGAGCTATTATCCATTCGGTGACTTCCAAGCAGAGATAATTTCCCTCCATGTTGCCGGCCTTTCCAGGCTTGAAGCCATCTATGCGGGCACGCGCAGTCCCGCGGCGGCTCTGGGCATCCAGGACTCCATCGGGACCGTGGAACCGGGAAAGGAAGCGGACCTGTTGGTGGTGAACGGCGACCCCAGCCAGGACCTGGAATGTCTGCGGGACGTGGCCGCTGTATTCAAAGGCGGGACCAGGGTCCCCACGGCCAAAGAACGGGAGGGCCTGGTCTAGCGGCAATGCACCATCGTAGAGCTTGAGACGCGAAACTCAGGCTGAGTGGGCGAGGTGCCGGCCAGACGCAGATCAGTGGACTTACCCCAGAGCGGATTGTATTATTATGTCCGGTAAAATCGCCCGCCTCAGGTGGGTCAGCAGCAGGAGGAAAACTTGAAGAAAGTTACTATGAGCAGTGTGCCCAAGACCAAAGTCGATATGAATCCCCTGGGCACCGGCGGCCTGATGACAGGCACCCAGGTCTGGGCCCAGGCTATCTTGGAAGCAGAAGACAGCAGCGACTTCAGCTTCGGCATCCGGGTATTCGACGCCGGTGCGAGGACCAAGTTCCACAAGCACCCCGGCGACCAGATCTTGATCATCACCGATGGCACCGGCAGCGTGGGCACGGACAATGAGACCCTGACCGTCGTCGAGGGTGACGTTATCCTCATCCCGGCCGGTGAGAACCACTTCCACGGCGCTCCCGACGCCACCTCCATGGCCCACATCACCATCCAGAAGAAAGGCAGCGTAACCGAACAAACGGAAGCCTAGCCCCCTTCGGGCGGGCAGGGTAAAAAAGAAAGAGCCCTGGAGATGGTTGCCACCTCCGGGGCTCTTTCTTGTTCGGACCGATGACGTAGGGGCAGGTTTCTAACCTGCCCTATTCCCAGCCAATATCTTCTTTGAAACGGGCGGCCTTCACGGCCCAAAAGGGAGCGTTGGGCCTTAACAGCAATGACTTGAAGGAGCGTTTAATACGAAAGGCAGGGCGGGTTGGAAACCCGCCCCTACGGACCTATCGTCATTTCGGCCTAGTCCCCAATCTCCTCGGCGATGACGCGGATGGTCTCCGCCAGGTCGCGGTCTTTATCGCGGGTCTCGGGGTTCTCGTCGCCCAGGGGGGTGGCGCCAATCATGCGGTACATATCGGCCACGCCCTTGAAGATGTTGGGCGTCATTCCCAGGTCGCTGAAGGTCTTCTCGATCTCTTCCATCTCGCTGACCCAGCGGCGGGACTTGGCCGGCATGGTCGGCATCCAGCCTTCCATGCGCGAGACCACCGCCGGCTGGCTGCCGCTGAACTCGGCCATCAACTCCTTGGTCAGGCCCAGTTTCTCGGCCGCGATCAACAGTTCGGCATGCAGGGCCGTGGTCCCCTTGGTCATGGCCGCGTAGCACATCTTGATGCCCGACGCCCGGCCCAATTGCGGCCCAAGGTTGCGCACATCCAGCCCGAAGTCCCGGAGTTGTTCGAACTCTACGGCGTTGTCTCCCGAGACATAGATCCTGGGGCTGGAGCCGTTGCGGGGCGGCCCGCCGATGATGGAAGCGTCCACGTACCGGGCGCCGGCTTCGCTCAAGACACCCTCCATCTCCCGGCTCAACCCGGGGTTGATGGCGTTGCATTCGGCGAACAGCAGGTCCGTGCCGGTGGCCTTCACGGCATCGGCGATCTCACGGCAAAGGCCGGGCACCGCCTCCGAGATGGTGACCGACATCAATACGTCGGCCTGCTCGACCAGTTCGTTAAGGTTGGGCACGTCGGTGATCCCAGCCTGCTGGGAAAGCTCCCGCGTCCGTTCGCTGCGGCCCGCCAGACAGGTGAGGACCCGCAGTTCGTTCTCTTTAAGCAGTTGACCTATGGCATGCCCCATGTCTCCGGGGCTGAGTATGGCTACAGACTCGATGGGCAATTCAGAACTCCTTCACGACCAGCTATCAGCTATCAGTATATTATCAGTTGCGTTGTATCTGCTAATCCGTCTCGCCTGGATTGGGCTGGCCCACTCCCATGGGCTGGACGCTCCCCAGCGGGCCGGGCATGCGGCGCGGCCTGAGGTTGACGTAGGCCATGACCAGAGC
>JACZYV010000203.1:0-4546 GCA_022570905.1 Chloroflexota bacterium | reverse complement strand
CAAGGCCGGCCGGTGTTCCTATTCTTTTTCACTACTTGGTGACCGGTCTGCCGCTCCGAGTTACGGAGCATGAAGGATGTCTACCCGGAGTTCGCGGACAGGGTCGATTTCTACGCCATCGGTCAAAGCCCGTTCGAAAGCATCGAGCTATTGGAATCGTACCGAAAGAAAGAGGGCTATCCGTGGCCCGTGGCTGAGATAGAGTCAAGCGTTCTAAAGGACTTGCAAATTCTGCTGCAATCCACCAAGATCGCGCTGGACCACCAAGGTATCATCTCTTACCGGGCCGGCTACGCCAGGGGAGGTCCCACGGAATGGAGAGAGGTGTTTGCTGACCTGGTGGAACGGGCCGGCAGCTGAGTGATTCGGCGGGATTTTTTGCCGTCAAAGTTCTTCCCTGATTGATTCCCTGCATCGCCAGTGTTAGATTCCAGCAAACCAATTTGGGCAGTTCCGGCTGAGATAAAACCCGCCGGAGACGGGGGATCGCCATACTGGTTAAGCCGCTCTTCAAGACCTTCGACCTGCTCCAAGGCCCGAGGGTGTTCGAATTCGTGTGGCATCTGCTGACCAGAGTTACCCGGCTAACGGCAGATGAGATAGAAGGGGCCGGCCGTGTCTTGGGCCCGGCCGCCGTCCAGTACTCAGCGGTGAGGGTGGCGGAGGGCCGGATATTACGCCTGATCTTCAGGTTGAACGGCGATCGGGCGATCACCCTGTTCCACACCATCAACCTTCCCGCTAAGGGACATCACTCAAGGGGCAATCTCGAACTGCTTGTTCACGAAATGGTCCATGTGTACCAATTCGAACTGGTCGGGGCCGTCTACATCTGGCAGGCTCTCAGGGCGCAGAGGACCGGGGGCTACCGCTACGGGGGATGGGACCAACTGGCGGAAGACCGTCAACGCGGCCGTCGCTTCAGCGGTTACAACCGTGAGCAGCAAGGGCAGATCGCCCAAGACTACTTCAAGCAGGTGCTGACTCCCGGCCTGCCGGCGGACAGTCCAGTCCGGTTGGCGTTCCAGCCTTTTATCGACGACCTGCGGGCAGGGGTCCTTTAGGCCGCCGGACCACGATAGACCGGCGGTGGGCTGCGCTGGATCCGGGTCCGGCAACGCTGGCGGTAAAAAGCTAAATACGCTTAAATAACAGACATACCCTGACAAAGGCCCAAGGAAACAACATGAAGTTTAGCAACTTCCTATTTCCGGAGAGCAAAACCCCCGATGGCGATTTCGCCGTTATCGACGAGTCCCTGCGGGAGGCGGAACTGTCCGAAGAGCTTGGCTACGACGTGATCTGGCTGGCGGAGCACCATTTCGACGGAGGCTGCGCCTACGTGGACCCCACCACTTTCGCCGCCGCCATCGCCGCCAGGACCAATAGGATCAAGATCGGCTTTGCCGTGGCCCAGATGGCCCTGCATCACCCCATCAGGTTCGCCGAGCAGATCGCGTTGGTCGATAATATCAGCAAGGGCCGCATGATCGTTGGCGTGGGGCGGGGCACCGCGTACAACTTCTACGAGTTCCGGGGGTTCGGCATCAATCCGGACGATGCCCACGAAATGCTCCTGGAAGTGGAAGACATCCTCATCAAGGCCTGGACCACCGAGAACTACAAGCACGACGGCAAATATTGGCAGTTGGAATTGCCGGTGCTGCGGCCCCAGGTGTACCAGAAACCCCACCCGCCCATGATTCGCGCGTGCTCCGGCCTGGAATCGACCCTGGAGATGGCCCGCGAGGGACGCCCCTTCATGATGAACCTCCAGAGCGACCAAGTGACCAAAGAACGGATGGACCAATACCGGGCGGCGATGTCTGAAGCCGGGCACAGCGATGAGACAGTGGCGCGTAACGTGGCCGACTCGTGGGTCTGGCGCAACATATTCGTGGCCGACACCGACGCGGAGGCTGAAGCCGTGGGAGTGCCCTACTTCCAGGGCATGCGGGAGTACCTGCAACTGAACCGCGACCGCATGAACACCCCGGCCGAGCTTGAGGCCCAAGCGTCTAGGATCGTCGGCTCCGCCAGGGACTCACTGGAGCACGGTCTGATCGTTGGCTCACCGGAAACCGTGTGCGAGCGGCTGGAGAAGGTGAATGACATCGGAGTCGGCGGCTTGATCATCCACTTCCGCCTCGGGGCCATGCCCTATGACGCCGCCGCCAACAGCTTGAAGCTATTCGCGGAGAAAGTGGCGCCCAATTTCCGAGGCTCCGCAGCCGTCTAGTACCTGGGTTCGGAAATAACCGTCACGGCCATCCGTTCGTCCTGAGCGCCGTCGAAGGGCCTCAGCTTCTGCGCGGTCATGGTTCGACGGAGCCTGTCCTGAGCGCATCGAAGGGCTCACCACAAACGCTGGCGCCGCGCATTGCCGATCGGAAGGGCTGGTCCGGTTGTTGCCCGCTATTTCAGTTCCAGCAATTCCACTTCGAACTTGAGGGTGGCGTTGGCGGGAATCACGCCCCCGGCGCCCGAGGCCCCGTAGGCTAGATCGGGTGGAATGATCAACTCCACTTTGCCGCCCACATTCATGGTCGCCACTCCCTCGTCCCAGCCCTTGATCACCCTTCCGGCGCCCAGGAGAAACTCAAAGGGTGTGCCCCGGTCCACAGAGCTATCGAACTTGGTCCCGTCCAATAACCAACCGGTGTAATGGACCACTGCGGTCTTTCCCCCTTCCGCCGTATCTCCGGTCCCAACTACGAGTACTTTGATCTGCAGCCCGGAAGCCGTGGTAGTGGTTTCGTCTGCCATGGTTACCCCTGATTTAGATTCGGAATCGGAGGACGGCCCACATGCGGCTCCCAAGGTTGCCAGAAATGCCAAGACCAAGAGCCAACGCATGTGCCTTCGCCTCCCGCTGTTTGTAAATCGCGCCTGATCGCGCCCAAAGATGTTAGCACAACGATATGTTGGATGAAGCAGCAACCGTATCCGATAGGAGCCATTTAGATTATGATGTCACCTACTTATGATTGGGAGGCTAGATCGATGACCGATGATTTCAGAGCGCGGGTAGAGGCCGCCAAGGCCCAGACTACATCCGTTGCCGTTACAGACGCCAAGAAGCAGATCGACGAAAAACCAGAAGTCCTGTTGATCGAGACACGGCTCAAAGAGAATGTCCCGCTGAGTGAGCAGGCGGACAACGTGGTGTTCATATCGGTGGAAGATCTGGACGCGGCGGCAGAAGACCGCTCCAAGTTGGACCCGCGTTTATCGGACCCAAACGTGCAGGTCATCACGACTTGAGGACTGGGCAATAGGGCCGCCGTGGGCGCCCAGATACTCCAAGAGATGGGATTCAAAAACGTGAACTACATGGAAGGCGGCATGAAGGCTTGGAAAGAGGCCGGGCTGCCGACCAAGGAATAGGGCTGAACGAATAGAGGGGGAACCATGGCTGAGCGAGTCTGGGACAAGTTTCTAACCGAGCAGGACAAGGCCCACGTGGCCATGGGCGAGAACAGGCAGGTTGGTTTCGGTGAAAAGCCGGCCCTGCTGCTGATCGACCTCTACCGCTGGGTGTTCGGCGACAAACCCCAGCCGATACTGGAAGCAACCAAAGAGTGGCCGGCCAGTTGCGGCCTGGCCGCCTGGGACGCCATCCCGGCCATTCAGACACTATTGACGGCCGCCCGGAACGCCGGCATCCCGGTGGTGCACGCCACCGGCCGGGACGATGACGGCCTGGCCGGTTGGAGCACCGGACGCCAGATCTACGGCAACTCGGACCGCAGCCCGGAGGCCCTGGAACGGCGCAACCGCCGCTACGACATCATCGACGAGGTAGCCCCCATCGACGGAGAGCCGGTGATGCGCAAAGACTCGCCCAGCGCCTTCTGGGGCACCCCGCTCATCGGCCACCTGACCGCCCACAACGTGGACACCATCATCGCCGTGGGCGAGACCACCAGCGGCTGCGTCCGGGCCAGCGTCTTGGACGGCTGCACCAACCGGTTCCGCATGATCGTGGTCGAGGAGGGTGTGTTCGACCGGCACGAAGCCGCCCACGCCATCAACCTCTTTGACATGAACCAGAAATACGCCGATGTCCTGCCCCTGGCCGACGTGCTGGAGTACCTGGGAGAGGTTGGCGCCAAGCGGGGCATGGCGGTCTAGCCTGAAGCCTGACGGAGCAACGGGCCGGTTGATTGGAATTCGTGCCTGTGGTAAATTAGCTTTAACAGATTGACCGGCAACGGTTGGAGATTCGAATGGCATATGTGACCCCTCGCGACGGCGAGAACCCGGAGAGCCTGGTAAACCGGTTCCGGGCCTCGGTGCAGCACTCAGGCATCTTGCGCGAACTCAAGGACCGCCGCTTCTTCCGCTCCAAGGCGCAGAAAGAGCGTTTGGCCGCCCAGCGGGCCGCGCGCCGCCGCCGCCGCCAGAACCGCAGGTAAGACAACGCGGGTTTAGGCGTCCAGGCCCGGATTCAGCCTGGTTTGGACCGTCCATAAACTGTCTCTACAAGATTGCTACTAACCGGCGGATCTTTACGCCGCCTGGCTTTGAAAAGGCCGAACCGTGG
>JACZYV010000055.1:0-16908 GCA_022570905.1 Chloroflexota bacterium | reverse complement strand
CAGAGCTGCCGACACCTCGTCCCGGGAGAACCACCGGACGTCGTTCATCTCGTCATCGTCGAAGTTTATCTCGGTGGTCGCCGCGTCGGCGTGACAGCCAATCATCAGAGACGACGGGAAAGGCCAGGGCTGGGACGAGTGATAACGTACCCGGCCCACCTGGATGCCAGCCTCTTCCATCACCTCCCTCGCCACGGCTTCTTCGATGGACTCCCCTTGGTCCACGAACCCGGCCAAGGCCGAATAGGTGTTGGTGCGGTTCAAGCGGCCCCGGCGGGACTGGCCCAATAAACAACGGTCGCCGTCGGACACCACGACAATGACCACGGGGTCCGTGCGTGGATAGTTCTCCACCTCGCATCTGGTGCATCTACGCACCTGCCCGCCACGTTTCATCACGGTCTCGCCGCCGCAGATGGCGCAGAAGCCGTTGCGGTTGTGCCAGTTGATCTGGGCCCTGGCCTGGGCGACGATGCCGGAGTCGGGTCCGCTGATGATCTCCGTGACGGACCTGGCGTCCATGAACCGAAACCCGTTCCCGTCGCTGAGTTCGGCCACGGCCTTGTCCTGTCCGGATATATCCACGGTGAAGTGGGCCGTATCATCCAGAAGCCCAAGAAACACCGGGGTGGCATCAACCTTCAATCGCTCCAGATCGGTGGCGCCAAGCCAGCCCAGGCCGTCCTCGCCGCCATCGGTCACCAGTACATTGAGGTCCCGCAGGGGCAGGAACTTACTTGTTGAGTCCTTGATCTTGTCGGCGATCCACTGGTCGTCGCGGCGTACTTTTTCGCCCCGGTCGACCGGATTACCCGAAAAAACGTGAGAGATATTCAACTGTGCGTCCTTCAAACCGATTAAATCTGCCGTATTTTATTCGATTGTACCAACAATACACATCCACCAGACCTAGTCTTGCCGTCTATAAGGTTCATCGTTATCATGCGGCCAAAGTCAGCGATCTGCGGCATTCACCAAGGAGGGACGTCATGGCACGAACACCCACGGTAACTCGAGACCAGGTACCGGAGAAGTACCGCGAAGCCTTTGACCATGAAGTGGCCATCAGCAAAAACGCCATGGAAAACGGACCCGGCTCGGTGATGATCAACAGCCCCGAGATGCGGAAACGGGCCAACCATCTGGTCTTTTATTTCAGGGAGGAGTCGGAACTGCCCCAGAAGATCCAAGAGATCGTCATGATCATGACCGCGCGGGCCATGGATTGCCAGTACATCTGGTTCGCGCACGCCGCCAGGGCCCGCCAGCAGGGAATCAGCGACGCGTTTGTGGACGCCCTTCGGGACAAGAAACCCTTGCCCAAGCTCCCGGATGCCGAGCAGCTAGTGGTGGACTACGCCACGGAACTGTTCGGCACCAACCGGGTGAGCCCAGGGACGTTCCAAGCCGCCCTGGACCATTTCGGCGCCCAACTGCTGACCGAACTGACCACGATGATGGGGTACTATTCAATGCTGGCGCTGAACGTCAACGCGTTTGAGGTGGACCGGCCAGAGGGGGGAGAGGCGCCATTGGTGGTTTAGAGGCCGCGACGGCTTCTTTGTAACGCAGGGGGTGGGGCAAAGGTCATCTCTTCTGGCGGGATGACCCGTCATTCAGCCGATGAACGTTGTCTGTGGGAACCAGGGCGGGTCAGAGACCCGCCCCTACGGAACGTGATAGTTTTCGTAGAACTTGATCTGAGCACAGCAATGTGCCGCGTAGGCGCGGGTTTTAAACCCGCTTGGTTTTGGTTCAACCAACGCCTGCCGCGGCCAAATCCCCAGTCAAAAAGGGCCCCACCCGAATATTCGAGTGGGGCCCTTTTGCGGCTCTAAGATACTGAGGCTCACTAGAGATTTAGTGAGTGCTCCTCGTAGTCCTTGATCTTGTCGTACACCTGCAAACGGTGGCGGGCGGTCTCCAGGACGAAGATGCTGTCATTGGCGTCCACGTTCACCGCCACGGGCCGCCGGAAACGCCATTCGGGCTCCATGTTCGCCCGGCGCCGGGCCTTGATGATGTCCGGGTTGGCGTCGATGTAGGTCTGGGTCCAGGGTGAAGGCTGTTGGGCGTCACCCACCAAAGTCGTGACGAACCGGCCTTCAGGTCCGAACACCTGTACCCGGTGGTTGCCCCAATCCGTTACATAAACGTCTCCCTCAGAGTCCACCGCCACGCCGGTGGGGCCGTGCATGTCTCCCACACCGCTATCGTTACCCTGGAACATGACCAGGAATCGCCCTTCCGGGTCGAATTTCTGGACCCGGTTGTTCTTCCAGTCGGCCACGTAAACGTTCCCTTGCGCGTCCAGGCAGATGCCCCAGGGAAGGTCCAATTCACCCTCGCCGTCGCCCGGCCCGCCGAAGCCGCCGAGAAAAGCGCCGTCTTTGGTGAACTTCTGGATGCGGTTGTTGGCGCTGTCGACCACGAATATGTTGTCGTCGGCATCGAAGGCGATGCCCGACGGCCCGTCCAGTTCGCCCTCGCCGCTGCCTGCTTTGCCCCAGGAAGACAGGAACGCGCCCTCCTTGTCAAAGACCGAGATGCGGTGCAGGAAATCATCGGAGGCATAGACGTTGCCATCACTGTCCAGGTCGATGGACCGGGGCCAGATGAACTGGCCGTCTCCCCGGCCAGAACCGCCGAACTGGCCCAAAAATTCGTGGTCTCGTGTAACCCGGGTGATACGCTGGCCGATCTCCTCCACGCCCCGGCTAAGGACGTAGATGAGGTTTCCCTCGCCCAAGACGAAGTCCTGGGGCGCCCAGAATCCCTGCCCGGACATTCCGTACATGCCGATGCAGTAGCTATAGTCAAAAACGCGCCCTGCGGCGACGGTGGTTAACATTCGGTCTCTCCTATTTGGTATTCCAAAATTCCGTGAGACCCTTTGCCGGGTCCTTCGACGGGCTCAGGACGAACGGTAAAAATACCTTTCCGTTCGTGATGAGCTTGTCGAAGCAATTTTTAGACGCCTAGACGAATTGCAGCTGCTCGAATTTACCGCCCACGATGGGAACCGGGTCCAGGCCCAGCCACTGGTCCACCACGCTGGCATAGAAGCCCCGGAAGTCGTAGCTGGGGGCAAGGTCGCCCTGACTCAGGTCCTCGGGTTTCAGAGACGGATAATCGCCGTACATGCCGCCCTTGACCTGGTCGCCGATGATGAAGGCCCCGCCGCCCGCGCCGTGGTCGGTGCCGGTGCCATTGTCGCGGACGCGGCGGCCGAATTCGGTGAAGATCATCATGATCAGGTTATCCCCGGCGTCATGCTCCCGCAGGTCGTCAAAGAAGTCGCTGATGGCCGCCGAAACCTCGGTCCACAGCCTGGCGTGCATGGGAGGCTGGTTGAAATGGGTATCGAAAGGCCCGTGGGAGGTGTAGAAGACCTGGGTGCCCAGGTCGGCCAAGTGCACGCGCGCCACGTCTCTCAGGTATTTGGCGATGCCGTTGTCGGCGTACTCGATAGTCGAGGTGTATTTCTCGGGGGCGGCCTTGATGATGTCGGCCCCCCTCAGAGCATCACGGCCGGTCTGCCCCAGGTAGTCCATGGTGGCGCCGGTGCCGATGGCCGGTGCGTACATCCGGGCGAAGCGGTCCAGCAACTGGGCCCGCTCCTCTTCGCTGGTTATGCCCGGGACGCTGGACATGACGCCGTAGGACTCCAGATTGGACACGGAAGTCACGGGCACGCCGCGAAGCGCCAAGGCCCGGGGAAGGCCCTGGCCGAAGTTGACGCCCTTGAGCACGTTTTCACCCTGAGGGTCCAGGTCGCGGATGACCTTGGCCACCCAGCCCTCTGTACCCAAAGTGTCCGGCTCGCAGGTGTGCCAGATGTCCATGGCCCGGAAGTGGGACCTGGGCGAGTTTTCGAAGCCGATGCCGTGGATTATGGCGACGTTCCCGTCGTCATACATCTTCTTTAAGGGCGCCATATTGGGGTTGAAGGCCAGCTCATCGTCGATGGGCAGTACCTTGTCTTGGGGGATCCCCACCTTGGGCCGGTTGTCGTGATAATGGCCGTTGGTGTAGGGGATTATCGTGTTGAGGTAATCGTTGGCGCCGGTGAGTTGCAGTATCACCACCACCGGGTCTTTCTTGGTCACTGTCATGTGCGTACCTCTCCCTTGTATTTAAGGAACCGGTTAGTAATGGGTCCGTCTTAGGCGAATTGGAAATCCCGGGATGCGGCGATCAAGGCCAGCATCACGCCAATCTTCTTATCGGACTTTTCGCACTCTTCATCGGTGTCCCAGCTCAAGTCACCGCCTTCGGTTGCCTGGTCCAGGAGTTCCGCGCGGGTGGACTCGCTGAATTCCAGCGGACCCACCAATTCTAGGCAGGTATCGACGAACTCTTCGGGGGACGAAACGCCGCGTTGGCGAAGGCCGTCGATGATGGCCCGCACCCCCGGCAGGGAGGTGTCTCCCAAAAGTCCGGCGGCGAAATTGACCCGGCGCACCAAGGCGCCGCCGTCGATCCATTCACCACCGGTGTGCCAGCTTTCCACGCTGGGCGGGTTGAGCAGCTCCTGGCCCTGCCAGTTGCACTCCATGGCCAGGTTGTTGAAACCGGGCCGCGGGCCCTGGAAATTGCCCACCAACCGCACGGTGCTGACCACCAGCTCGGCAGGGCTCTTCACCCGGGCGAAACGGGCGTTTTTGAAGAAGTCTGAGTTGAACAGCACCCGCAGGATCGACCTTATATCCCCATCGGAGTCGTCGTAGGCCTTGACCAGACGGTTGATGGCATCTGGGTCGTTTGGCGGGATGATATCCCAACTGGGCACCTGGGGTTCGTCGGCAACGAAGAAGGTGTAGAGGTGCCGGGCTAGGAACCGGGCGGTGGCGGGCTCCTTGACTACGATGTCAATTATGTCCTCGCCGTTGAGCCGGCCGGTGTGGCCCAGGAAGGTCTTCTCGCCGTCATCGTGGTCCTCGGCCCGGTACTCGAAGTTCCAGTAGAAGCGGCCCAGAGGGTTGCGCGGAATCTTCGGCTCGATGGTCCAGCCGGTGAACGCCCTGGAAGCATCTTTGATGTCGTCCTCGGAGTAATTGCCGACGCCCAGGGAGAAGAGTTCCAGCAGCTCACGGCCCCAGTTCTCGTTGATCGCCCCGTTGTGGTTGCCGTTGTTGTCCAGCCACCAGATCATGGCCGGGTTCTTGGCCAGCTCCACCAACAGGTCGCGGAAGCTGCCCAGGGCCTGACGCCGGAACATGGCGATCTGCCGGGTGATCTCCGGGGGATTGTCCACCTTGGAATTGCCGGTGGCGAACAGTTGATGCCAGAAGAGGGCCAGTTTCTCTTCCAGGGGACGCTGGGTGTTGACCATCCGGTACACCCACTCGGCCTGGTTGATGGGAGGGCCCAAAGCGCCTTCGTAACCGGGCAGGAACCGGAACAGAATATCGTCGTCGATGGCCGGTTGCTCTTCGGGATGAAGCAACTCCTCCACCGTGGCCTCGTAGCCTTTGGCCGCTCTAGTTTCCAACTCCTCACGGGACGCGCCGAATCCGGCCCGCCGCATCAGGTGTGCTATCAAAGCGATGTCTTCTTTATCAGGCATCGTTACCCCCTTAATCTGTGGGACTACGGTATACCGGGACGATAATGATTATTTGATTGGATACATGCTACGTACCGGTAATCACGGTGTCAAGCACGAATTACGCGCCATATTATACGGGTATTTGCCGCAGATATTTGGGAGACGTTAGAAGGGGCGACAACGCGAAAATAGGTGTGCGCGACGCCAACGGTGACGGCCTGCCTGACAAGCGTTGGACCGGCGCCATTCATGTGTCCCGCAGGCTCCTCTTCCCGTGCAGGCGGAATCTGACGGTATTTGTTAAAATTCGCGGATGATTACGCTGCTCAAGGGATTCTTCGTCGTTTTTGCGTTGGGGATCATCCTAATCATTGCGTGCGATGAGGAGAATACGCCGGGCGGAGAGGCGCTTACATCAATCGAAGGGACTCAACAGGCTGATTGCCCCGGTTGTATTCTTCGGGCCAGGATAGCATCGGCCCAACCCGGTGAGACGATCATTATCTCCCCTGGAATCTACACGATGACCGGCGGGGAACTGGTGATCGACAAGGACCTAAACTTGGTTGGAGCGGGACCGGAGGCGACCGTGATTCAGGCGGCCGTATCCTGGGACTTGGCCGTCCACCGGGTGATCAAAATCACTGAGGGAAGCGTGGTGTCCATCTCCGGTGTCACGATCCGGTATGGCAGCGAAACATCGACTGAAGTGCGCATGATTCCATTCCATTCAGAAGCGGTCGGGATGCCTTCCAGCGGTATCGAAGCGATGCGCGCCGAATTCGGCGGTGGTATCTACAATCAGGGAACGCTCACTATTTCCGATTCGATCGTCACCGAAAACTACGCCGGGGGCGGCGGCGGCATCTTCAACGGCGCCAAGATCACTATCGAGAACGGCTCCGTCAGCGGGAATAGGTCGCGCGGATTCGGCGCCGGGATATTCAACGGCGGCATCTTCCAGGTGTCGAACACGGTCATTGAGAACAACGTTGGCGGCAGCGGCGCCGGGCTCAGCAACTGGGGAGAGGCGTATGTAATGTCGGCCACCTTTGATGGAAATCGCTCGAAGATAAGCGGCGGCGGCGTCTACAACCACAGTATCGGAGTCATGACTCTGGACTCATCCACGGTAAGCCACAATGAATCAGCCATAGCGGGAGGAATCAACAACTGGGGCCGCCTGCGGGTTATCAACAGCACCATCAGCAACAACACCGCGGATTATGCCGCCGGGATCGACAACCGCGGGGTTCTGACATTGACCAATAGCACGGTCACCGGCAATACCGCCCTTGAGGGCGGTGGGATGGTGGTCAGGACGATGGTCTCGAATGCAGGCGCATCGATCTCCGACACCATTCTAGCGGGCAATACGGCGTCCCAGGGGCCGGACTGTCTCGGCGTCATAGCTTCCTTGGGCCATAATCTGATCGGCATCGACAGCGGTTGTGAATTCATAGCGGGTGAAGGGGACTCGGTGGGCACCGCGGTGCGGCCGGTCGATGCCAAATTAGGGAGCTTGCAGACCAACGGCGGGCCAACGGCTACCAACGCCCTGCTTCCGGATAGCCCAGCGATCGACGCCTCAGCAGCCGGTTCTTGTCTTTCCTTGGACCAGAGAGGGGTCCCGAGGCCCAGAGGCGATTCTTGCGACATAGGGTCCTACGAGCGGTAAGACCAGAGCAGGTCCGAATCTCCGTGGACCCCCAGAAGATCAACAACATGATCGGGGCGCGCCCATTTTCGGAAGGCCTGTCCAAATAAATTTTCCGCGGCCAGAACATTTCGCATCCCCGCCATCTCCCAAGCAATCGGTTATAGTGTTGCAAGCATGATTTGGAGGCGGCGATGGTTGAGCAATTAAGCAGGCCCAAAGACCAGATGGACATCTATTGGTTTTCGGAGCAGGCCCAAGGATATATATCCGACGGCGAACTGGAAAAATTCGAGTCAGGTAGATTGGCCTTTCCAAACGCCCACTTCGACCCCGACAAGGCCCACAAGCTCTACAACGAATACCACGAACAGTACATCTTGGCCGACGAGATCGGGTTCGACGGCATCATGACCAACGAGCACCACTCCGCCTACTGGTGCGCCAAACCGGCGGTCAACCTGGATGCCGCCGTCCTGGCCAAGATCACCAAGAATGTCAAGATCGCTATTCTCGGCAACGTGATCGCCGTCAACGACCCCATCAGAATGGCCGAAGAGGTGGCCATGCTTGATTGTTATTCCGGGGGCCGGATCATATCCGGGTTTGTTCGGGGCGGGGCTGTCGAGACCCTCCAGGCTGGGATCGACCCCACCCAGAACCGGGAACGGTTCGAGGAAGCCCACGACCTCATCGTTAAATGCTGGACCGAGCCTGGGCCCTTCCGGTACGAGGGAAAGTATTATCAATACCGGGTGGTCAATCCTTGGGTGCTGCCCATGCAGAAACCCCGGCCCGACATCTGGTTCCCCGGCACGGGCAGCCCCGAGAGCGTGGTCTGGGCCGCCAAACACGGACACCCTTACATGAACCTGGGCGCCGTCATGGAGACCACCGAATGGCTGAAGCAGATCTACATCGACACCGCCGAGGAGGCTGGCTATAAAGCCGGTCCAGAGCACTTCGGGTACCTGCTCAAGGTATTGGTGGCGGACACCGAGGAAAAAGCCCAGGAGATCGGCCGTCACTTTGTTTGGACGGAGGGGCACCGGCAGAGGGGTCCCAGAGAACATGTGGACCCGCCCGGCTATCAGTCGCGGAAAGCTCTGGAGGTAAAACGCAGCCGCCCCACCGGCGTATTCGCCGGCAATATGGGGGAGGCCCAATCCTACGAGAACCAACAGAAGGCCGGCGTGATCATCGTCGGCACACCGGACACCGTGATAGAGAAGCTGAAATACGTGGTCGAGAACCTCAACCCCGGATATCTATTGATCTACGGCAATGAAGGACCCATGAAGCATGAGGATTCCATGCGGTCCATCGAGTTGCTGGGCAAGGAAGTGATCCCGGCGCTGAAAGAGATCCAGCTCCACCCCTACGACTAACCCGGTTCCCGATAAATTTTAACGGCCCAGCCATCGATCGGCTGGGCCGTCGTTGTTTTCCTAGGACCCCGGCGTTGCCTATCTTCCAAACCTAGTTCCCGCCGGTGATCCGAAGGCCTGGTCTTTATCCTGACCGTGGGAGAAACGTTATGTCAGCCAATCGAACGACCCTATCCGCGCTGGAGCGCAACTGGCAGATGGTGAAATCAGCGGTGTCGGACGTGGATGAAGCGGCCATGGCGGTCCGTCCCAACGAAGATTCCAACTCCATGAGTTGGCTCATCTGGCACATGTCCCGGGTCACGGACCGGTTCATACATTTTCGTTTAACGGATAAACCGCAACTCTGGACGGTGGACGCCTGGCATGAAAAGTTCAACATGCCGGATGAGCCCAACGATATCGGCATGGGATGGAGCAATGAGCAAGCAGCTGCTTGGCAGGCCCCGTCCAAAGACGTGCTCATGGGTTATTTCGACCAGGCGAACGCCGCGGCGGCCGACTATCTGAATTCCATCACGGACGCCGAACTAGAACGGGAGATCCCCTGGACCGCGCCGATAGCCACGCTACGGGTCGACGAGGCCCTGGGCATATTGGTCTGGGACAACATCGTCCACGGAGGGCAGGTGGCCTACCTGCGGGGATACTTCCAGGGGATGGGCTGGCACCGGTAACGCCTGCTCGAAAACCCATCGGCTAGAGGTCGATCGTGAGCAGTTCCTCGGAGAAGATTATCTGGCCCTGGTAGATGCGCTGCATCGCCGACTTGGCGTCGTGGAAGGGCGCCTGGGCGGACAGGCCGGGGCCCATGTGCACCAGCACCAGCTTCTTCACACCAGCCTCTTGGGCCATCTCGGCCGCTCCAGTGGTGCCGCACTGTCCGGTGGCCTCTCCGGTCTCGTTCATGACTTCTTGGTCGTCCCAGCACATGCAGAGCATCATATCCGCGTCGCGGGCCAGGTCGATCACTGATTGGCAGGGTTGGGTGTCTCCGGTGAAGACCACGCTGCCGTCCGGTGTATCCACCCGGTAGGCCAGGGAGTCCAGCCACGGTTGAACGTGCTCGGCTGGGGCGGCGCTCACCTGCCAGTCCTTGCCCGACGCCACCTCCCCTGCTCCGATGTTCTTGGCCCGGGGGTTGGGTGGGACGCGGGGCAGCGTGCCGCCACGGTTCACGTAGACCTGCTGACTCAATGGGTGGCCCACCCGGGCCCGCCAGTCGGGTGAGAACACGCCGTTTTCACCGATCAGACCACGGGTAATCTCTTCCGTGAGCGCCGGTCCGTAGACGTTCAACTCCGGACCCTTGCCGGCGGCTTGGTCCCAGCGGCAGAGCAGGAAGCAGGGGTAGTCGATGTTGTGGTCAAAGTGATGGTGAGTGAAGAATAGGTTGTCCACCTGGGTGGGGAAAAGCCCGGCCTTCACCAACTTATGCGTTGCCGCCGGACCACAGTCGAACATGAGCAGTTCATCGCCGATCTTGAGGACATGGGAACTGCCGAACCGCTCCGCGGTCGGCGTGGGAGTGCCACCTCCCAGAACGAAAATCTCAGCCATGGTTCTCCTCTGGATTATTGCGTTCGAGTCGGGAGTTAGCGCCTTTATTTCCCGGTGAGGCCGCCCACGATGACCACCTCGCTCAGTCATGAATGACGACTCAACCGAGGCAAGGAAAAGCGCGCAGCAGGCGATGTGTTCGGGGTGGACCGAATTGCAACGGATACCGTCCGCCTCGTATCGGGTCGCCGTGGACTTAGTTAGAAGACGCACGGCGCGTTTGCAGGCCGCGTACGAAGACGTCCGCCCACCGGTGAACCCAGCGATGGACGAAAGCAGACTCCCCGCCCAACTCGTTGGTCTCAGCTCGGTGCGCTTCCCCTCTTCCTCCAGCAGGTCGCCGATGACGACCCTGGCCCCTTCTTGGGCCAACATCCGGGACCAGAGCAGTTACCCGGCGGCGGCTCCTTGGCGGGAAGCTCCGGTGAGTATCTCTTCAAGGGGCGTCTTCTCGAATTCCGGGGCGGCGACGAAGAGCTCGATCTCGATGCCGTCGGGGTCCCTGATGTATAGCCCCTTTGTTTCCCCGTGGTCGCCAAAGCCGGCGATCTCGACATTGTTGTCCAGCACCACCTGGTAGGCGTCCTTGAGCTCGTCCATGTCGGCCAGTTCCCAAGCCATGTGATACAGACCGACCTGGTCCGGGAAGGGGCCCACGGCATCGGCGCCCAGCTCGGCGACGGCAAGCTCGTGGTCCACGTCCGGGTTGCTGGTGAAAAAGATCATCTTGCCGCCCCGGGTCCGGTTCCTGACCTCCAAGCCCAATACCTTATGGTAGAAATCCTCGGAACGCTGGGCGTCCCTGACCCTGATCACCAAATGTCCCAACCCATTGAGCTTAATCATGGAATTACCTCTATATCTTGGCGTTCAATGTACCCAATATTACCACCAATTCTTTCGTTCCCAGCCGAACGGCCCACGTTGCTCTAAACAGCCTCAATGACGTACCTCGAAAAGGCGGTCAACAAAGGGTACAATATTGGCCTCTATCTCATCTGATAACCTGTTTCTAATCAAGGGCCAGACACCATTATTTCCACTCCATAGGAGACCGTCATATATGACCACCACCAAACGTGAAAAGAGTTTGATCGTTATTCAGCTCACCGGTGGCAACGACTATCTGAACACGGTTGTCCCCTACAGCGAGGGCAGGTATTACGATAACCGCTCAACGGTGAGCATCCCTCAAGAGCAGGTGATCGCCATCGACGACCGGTACGGATTCAACCCCAGCATGGGTCCGATCAAAGCCCTGTGGGATGAGGGAAAGGTGGCTGTGATCAACGGGGTTGGCTACGAAAACCCCAACCGTTCCCATTTCCGGTCCATGGACATCTGGCACACCGCCGAGCCCGACACTATTGGAAAGGAAGGCTGGTTGGGCCGGGCGATCCGCGACCTGGACCCGCAGGGCGAGAACGTGCTCACCGGCATCAACTTTGGCCGGGGCCTGCCCAGGGCGCTGGGCTGCCCGGGCGTGTCCGTCGCGTCGGTGGGCGACCTGGAAACCTACGGCCTGTTTCCGGACGTGCAGGACGAAGAGCTGCGCACGTTCACCCTGGAGGCGTTTTCCAGGATGTACGGAGGAGCCGCCGGACGAGACCCGGTGATGGAATTACTGGGCCAGACCGGCCAGGACGCCCTCCAAGGCGCCGACATCCTCCGCACCGCGCCCGCAATGTATTCCTCAACCGTGGAGTACGCCCCCGACGCCTTGGCCCAGAACGTAAAAAGCATCTCCCAGGTGTTCCACGCCGGCCTGGGCGCCAGGGTGCTTTACACCCAACACGGGCCCTCCTTCGACACCCACGCGGGCCAGTTGCCCACCCACGCTATGCTCTGGAACGAGGTGGCCGGGGCGGTTGGTTGCCTCATGGACGATATGAAGGAACACGGCACCCAGGACGACGCCACCATCTTGATCTTCTCCGAGTTCGGGCGCCGCATCAAGGACAACGGCTCCGGAAGCGACCACGGCTCAGGCGGCGTGGCATTCCTGATCGGAGGCGCCGTTAACGGCGGGATGTACGGCGAATACCCGTCACTGGCCGAAGCGGAACAGATCGAAGGAGACCTGCGCTCCAACAACGACTTCCGTTCCATCTACACCGGGATACTGGAGGACTGGCTGGGGCTGGACGCCGCCCCCATCGTCAACGGCCAGTTCGAGAAATTCGACATCTTCCAGTCTTAAGCGGCCGCTGACCCGGCATTAGCCTGGTCCAATAGAGGATAGTGATGATAAGCAACGATACCGTCTTGATGGCCCATCTGCTTCGGCGTGCCGGTTTCGGCGCCAGCCGCGACGAACTAGAGGAATATCTTGCCATGGGGTACGAAGGGGCCGTTGAGACCCTGCTCAATCCTTCAGACCCAGACAACATGCCCGACGACCTCATACGCCGTTATCATGTGGAGCAATCTGAGCTGCGCGACCTGCCCGGCTCAGCCGCCTACTGGATGTACCGGATGATCAGCACCTCCTGTCCCATGGAAGAAAAGATCGCCCTCTTTTGGCACAGTCTCTTCGCCACCGGCTACGTCAAGTTGAACCAGGCCCGCGCCCTGCTCAACCAGGTGGACATGTTCCGGCGGTCCGGTCTGGGAAGCTTTGAGGAACTCCTGGTGGAACTATCCAAGGACCCGGCCATGATCGTCTGGTTGGACAACAACGAGAACCACGGCTCCTCCATCAACGAGAACTTCGGCCGGGAGCTCCTGGAACTCTTTTCAATGGGCATCGGGAACTATACCGAGGACGACGTCAAGGAATGCGCGCGGGCCTTCACCGGCTGGACCCTCGGCAACGCGGAATATATGTCGATCCGGGCGGCCAAGGACTCCATCTGGCCCTACGGCCGCATCGCCTGGCACTTTGACTACCGGCGAGAGGACCACGACGACGGCGAAAAGACCTTCCTGGGAGAGACCGGCCGTTTCAACGGCGAAGAAATCATCGCCATCATCGTGAAGCAAGAGGCAACTGCCCGGTTCGTGGCCACCCGGCTGTTCCAGTTCTTCGGGGCCGACGAGGTAACCGAGGCGGGAGAAGCGGTCATCGAAGAGATGATGGCCACCTATTTCTCGTCCGGATACCAGATACGCGATATGCTGCGGACCCTGTTCCACTCCGGGTTCTTCAAGTCGGAGGATGCCCGCTTCGCCCGGGTCAAAGGTCCGGTGGAGATGGTGGTGGGCGCCATCCGCATGGCGGGGAATTACCAGAGCCCGTCCTTGGGCATCGAGAAAGTGTCAAACACCATGTTCTTCATGGGCCAGGGTCTGTTGCGGCCCCCCACGGTTGATGGTTGGCACGAGGGCGCCGAATGGATCGACAGCGGCGCATTGGTCGAGCGGGTGAACTTCGTGGCCAAGGAATTATCCGATGTGCGCAGCCCCGGCGTGCGGTCAATAATCGACCGGCTGGAGGCGAACTCGGACCAAGGGGTGCTCAAACCTTCGGACCTGGCCGACGGCTGCCTGGACCTGCTGGGCCCGATCCAAGTTTCCGATGAAACGCGCTCGGTCCTGGTGGATTATGCCTCTCGGCACGGGGACCTGGACCTGAACGGCCACCAACCGGGAGACCAGGCCGAGCAGCAGGTGGGCAACATGCTGCGGCTGGTGGCGGCTACCAGGGAATACCAACTGGCCTAAGGACTAAGACCGGGGCCGTGGCGGCCACACTTTATGTCCACTGATCAAGGCTGACTAAGGGGGTTCGCGTGAGCACGCAGACCAAATCTTCCGGAATCGTGCTGGACTACGTCAAGACCATCGGCATCGTGAACAACGGCTTCAGTGGCCGTGGCTTCGCCAATCCCTACGACATCGCAGTCGGCGGTGACGGCCGGATCTTCGTGCTGAACCGTTGCGACCCGTTGCGCGCCGCCGCGATACGCATCGGCATCTGTAACCTGGACGAAGACTACCTGGGAGAGTTTGGGCGCGGTTACGGCGCCGGCGACGGACAATTCATTTGGGCCGTGGCCATGGCGCTGGACAGCCAGGGCCGTCTTCACATCACCGACGAGCACAACCACCGGGTGACTACCTACGATACCTCTGGCAGCGCGACCGGGGAGTACCTGTCCCACTGGGGTAAAGCCGGGGCCGGAGACGGGGAGTTGAATGGCCCGGCTGGGATCGCCATCGATTCCTCGGACAATGTTTTCGTGGTGGACCAGCACAATTCCAGGGTCCAAAAGTTCACTTCAGAGGGCAAGTTCATCGCCAATTGGGGGTCCTTCGGAAGCGGCGAGGGGCAATTCAACCTGCCCTGGGGCGCGGCAGTGGACCGTAACGACAACGTCTATATCGCCGACTGGCGCAACGACCGCATCCAAAAATTCACCAATGACGGCGAGTTCCTGGCCGCTTTCGGCAGTTCCGGCGAAGGCGAAGGCCAGTTCCAGCGGCCGACCAGCGTGGCCATCGACCCGGAAGGCTTCATCTACGTGGCCGATTGGGGCAACGAACGGGTACAAGTATTGGGTCCGGACGGAAGTTTCCAACTGATATTGCGGGGAGAGGCCACCGACTCCAAATGGGCGGAGGACTATTTCGCCTCCAATCCCGAAGAAAAAGCGGAACGGGACGTCTCCAACCTCCTGCCGGAACTGCCGGCTCATCTGAACACCCCGTACCACGTCTCATCGCAAACGGAGCCTTATTTCTGGGGGCCGGTTTCCGTTTCGTTGGACGGAAAAGGCCGCCTCTACGTGGCCGAGACCAACCGTCACCGATTCCAGGTCTACCAGAAACGCTAGCCAAACTTCCAACAACCCCGATCCCCGCCTGATCGGGGACCGGCCGGCTTCTTTTCTAACCCATTCATCCTTCGTTCAGTTTCACAGGAGCGAGAGCCATGAAAGCCGTCGTCTACAAGGGACCATTCGAAGTCGCCATCGAGAATGTTCCGGACCCCGAGATCAAACACCCCAACGACGTAATCGTGAAGGTCACGTCGAGTTGCATCTGCGGCTCTGACCTCCACATGTACGAGGGCCGCACCGCCGCCCAGCCCGGAATCGTCTTTGGCCATGAAAACATGGGGATCATCCAGGAGGTAGGTCCGGCGGTCAGTACCCTGAAGCGGGGTGACCGGGTGGTGATGCCCTTCAACGTCGCCTGCGGGTTCTGCAAGAACTGCCAGCGTGGTTTCACCGGATTCTGCACCACGGTGAACCCCGGCTTTGCTGGTGGGGCCTACGGGTACGTCGCCATGGGGCCATGGGTCGGGGGTCAGGCCGAATACCTGCAAGTCCCCTTTGCCGACTTCAATTGCTTGCCCCTGCCCGCCGGCAGCGAGTTCGAGTCCGACTTCTCCCTGCTGGCCGACATTTTTCCCACCGGCTATCACGGGGCGGTGCTGGCCGACGTGAGCCCCGGCGAGAGCGTGGCGGTCTTCGGCGCCGGACCGGTGGGCATAATGGCGGCCTATAGCTGCGCCATCAGGGGAGCCGCCGAGATCTACGTGGTTGACCATGTTCAGGACCGCCTGGACAAAGCAAGGGAGTTGGGCGGAATTCCCATCAACTTCGACCAGGGCGACCCGGTCCAGCAGATCAAGGAGCGCCGGGGCGGCGATGGCGTGGACAAGGCCATCGACGCCGTGGGCTACCAGGCTGCGGCGGCGGGCTCCTCTGCCGCGGGCGGCGAGCAGGTTGAAGTGCCCAATATCGTGCTGAACCAGTTGATCGACGTGGTCAACCCAACGGGGGCGCTGGGCATCCCCGGACTCTACGTGCCCACTGACCCAGGCGGCGTCGACGAGAACGCCAAGCGGGGCGCCCTCTCCATCAACTTCGGCCAGCTGTTTGAAAAGGGCCTGCGGTTGGGCACCGGCCAGTGCAACGTCAAGCGCTACAACGCCTACCTCCGTGACATGATAATCGCCGGCAAAGCCAAGCCCGGGTTTATCGTCTCCCACAATGTGCCCTTGGACGACGCACCCGACGCCTACATCAAGTTCGACAAGCGCATCGACGGGTACACCAAGGTCATCTTGACGCCTTAACCCAAACCGGGGCCGAAACGCAGTGGAGCAAGTCTACGAGACAATTGGCATCGGCTACGTTGGGCCACGCCGCCCCGACCCTCGCATTGAAGAGGCGATCTTCCGGGCTTTGGGCAATGCCAGTACCGTGGTTAACGTAGGCGCTGGCACAGGAAATTATGAGCCTTTGGACCGGCGAGTGGTGGCGGTGGAACCAGCCTTGCAAATGCTGGCCCAACGCTCTGCCGACCAGCCGCCAGCAGTCCGTGCAGTGGCCGAGGCATTGCCCTTTCCTGACCACGCCTTCGACGCTGCGCTGGCAACTTTTACGCTGCATCACTGGAGCGACTATTCAGCCGGGCTGTCGGAAATGCGCCGGGTGGCCAGAAGGCAGGTCATCGTTATGTTCGAGCCCGAATTGAGCCGCAAGTTCTGGCTGATCGACTATTTCCCCGAGGCCCTGTAGCTACCATCGGAGGTCCAGGCTCCGGGTGTGGGAGAAATCCAAGATTACCTGGAAGTACAATCCGTTGCGCCCTTGCCCATCCCGGCTGACTGCACCGACGGGTTTGCCGGGGCTTACTGGCGGAGGCCCGAAGCATACCTGGACGCTTCCGTGCGTGCTGGCATATCCAGCCTGGCCCAGCTAGCGCCGGAAGTGGCGGCCCTCGGCGTGTCACGGCTGGAGCGGGACCTCACGTCTGGGGCGTGGGATGACCGTTACGGCCACCTGCGCTCGCTTGACGAG
>JACZYV010000054.1:0-16926 GCA_022570905.1 Chloroflexota bacterium | reverse complement strand
CAGGTAGTCCATGCAGCCGTCGATGAGCTTCATGTATCCCTGAAACAGGCCCTGGCAGGCCGTTATGTACTCTTTCTTCAGGGCCGGATGCCGGTCCAGCTCCTCGGGCACGTGGTAGTAGTCCTCAGGCATCACCTGGTAGCGGGTGGACTTCTCCGTATAGGACGCCAGCCGGTTGTCCTCCAGGGTGTCGATGGCCAGCCGGGACACGTTCTCCACCGCCAGATGCACCACGGCATGTTCCGCGACCGAGGCGTGGCCGTAGCCCAGCACCCAGCGCTCGTGGAAGTCGGCCGCCTTCTCCTTGCTCACCTGCTCCGCGATCTCGTCGAAAGCCTCGGGCCGGCGGGAGGTCATGGCGAAGGCAACGGCGATCTGCTCCTCGCTCAGGTCATGGGCGTCCAGCGGGTAAACACGCCTGGGATAGAGATCTCCGGGGGCCTCAGCGTCTTTGGCCGGGATGCGTGGAACGTTGATTCGGCTTGAAACGGCCAATTCACTCCCTCAAGGTTGTTGTCAGTCAATTTTTGCCCATTTCTTTGTTTAAGTTCGCCAGGTAGCATTACCAAGAGCTACCATTTCATCCGTCAGTTCACGCTTGGGATAATAGAACACCATGACCTGCCTGAATTCTCCTTGACCCCAAGCGAGAGCTTCAGCTGGCACGTCAGGAGGTGCGGCAGTTTTCTTTAACTTATCTACGATTGGCGCAACCCCGGATTGCACAACCTTAGCTTTCATGGCCCTTGGTACTAGCCACATGCGTCTGCCCAACAATGTATTTGCATTTGGAATTCCATATCGAAATTCCCGCGAGTAGGATTGATTAAGCCTCAGATTACCCTTTTGATTTTGGCTAGACCTCCATATTGCTAAAAGGGTGGTTTCCTGATTGAGGTCTATCATTCGCCTGGCGGTGGCTGGAATTGATGTCTGATACGACTTTGACATGTGAGTCAGAGAATCAAGAGACCAACCGAACTTGTCGCCATCTTTTATGAAAATATCCTTAGGCATAAGAATTTCAGCAGCAATCTGATCGCACAATCTCTCTTCGTGGTTTCGACTAAAGGAATCTCTATGTTTCGTTTCGGAACTAGAGCGTTCTTCAAGCCCACTCTGCTGCAAAAGTAAATGCCCTAGTTCATGTGCAATTGAAAAACGCTGTCTTGTAGCGTATTTAGGGTCACCATTATCATTTACAACGATTTTATATTCCCCGCTACGGTGAATGAGCATCGCATCCGAGGCGATCGGCTGTCTCTCAATGACTCTTACGCCCAATTCCGCAGCGAGACCGAAAACGTCTACTGGCCTCTTTCTAGAGCCTAAAGAGTTAGTTCGCACGATGTCTTCAACCGCCAGTCGAGTTGATCTAGTCATTAGGCGTCATCTAACTGGAAGGCTATTCTCTCATCTTCAGCCTGGCGGCAAAGTCGGTACTCATTGGCAATTTTCCGTAAATCGCCTCCATTCTCTTCTTCGTACCTAAAACTTGTGCCACAATAAAATTCAACGAAAGCGTCTGCCATTTCTGTGGTCGTGAACTCTTCGGAAGCAAAATTTATCGCCTTCGCAATTTTCGGGTCTTCGGTCGTCAGATATCCATATTTACCGCGCGGGCGAATTGACTTAAATGCAAGAACTATCGCACTCCGAAATTCGGGTCTCGGTATACGGCCATCAATCAAACTTCTCAAATAGATCGGTGACAATTCCGGTTCAATCTTGCGCGCCTCCATTGAGACCCGATTGAGATTCTCTAAATTGAGCCCATTAATCCCAGCGAAGGCTTCCTTTAGAGCTTCACTAAACGACATCGGTTGCCTCGGTGGTCCCAACCATAAATTGGTTAATCATTAATACCATTCTACTCATGCAATTACCGACTCATCTACAAGACCATGTCAAGGCGCGCTTTCTACTATTTTATGTCAATCAAACACACAAGTCGAAAAATATAACTTTACGCCGATCACTAAATGCCCCAGAAACATCTGCCAGGTATAGAATTTTCGTCTGAAAGTAGTTGAATCTCACAGTTTCCAGCCTACGTGAGCGCTCCGAACCCGTCTGGGGTCTGGACCTCCACCAGGTGGGTCTTGCCCGAGGAGATGGCGTTGTCCAGCGCCTTGCCCAGTTCTTTGACGCTGGTGACCTTGGTGCCCTCGAACCCGTAGGACTCGAAGATCTTGACGAAGTCCGGGTTCACCAAGTCGGTGGCGAACTGGCGGTCCTCGCCGTACCGGTCGCTCTGGAACCCCTTCAACACTCCCCAGGCGTTGTCGTTGAACATCAGCACCACCGGGTGGATGCCGTACTGGGCGCAGGTGGCCAGTTCCTGGAAGTTGTACTGGAACCCGCCGTCGCCGGTGATGCAGACCACCGGGCTCTCCGGCTTACCCACCTTGGCGCCGACGGCCGCTGGAAAGGCGAACCCCAGGCCAAGCCAGCCGTGGGGGTGCATGTAGGTCCTGGGTTCGTAGATCTCCAGGCAGCGGCTGGCGCGGCTGGCGGCCACCGCCGGGTCCAGAGAGAAAATCGTGTTCCTGGGCGTAACCGACCGCACGGTTTCATAGACCCGTAGTTCGTTGCCCCAGGTCTCCTCCAACTTCCGGCGGATCTCGCCCTTTACCGACGCGATGTCGTCCTGGAACGATTTGCCTTTGTGGACGTCCTTGTCGCCGATGGCGCCGAGCCACTGCTGGACCACAGACTGGGAGTTGGCGACGATGGGCACGGTGGCCGGATAGTTCTTGCCGATGGCCTCGCCGTCCAGCAGCACGTGCACCATATCCTTTGGCAGTTTCAACCCGATGCCGGTGGTGGAGCGCTGGGGCAGTATGCACCCCAGTACGACCACCAGGTCGCAGGTACCCAGCCAATCCTGGACCGGGTTCTCGCCCCAGATCCGCCGTCCCAGTATCTGGCCCAGAGACTGGGGATGGTCCTCGGGGAAAGCTCCCTTGGCCCCGTCGCTGGTGACCACGGCCGCGCCCAGTTTCTCCGCCAGTTCGATGATCTGCTGGGTGCCGCCCAGCATCTGTACTTCCTCCCCCACCAAGATGGCCGGCCGCTTGGCCTTGAGCAGCATCTGCAGCGCCTGTTCCACCTTGTTGGGGTCCCCCTGGGGTATGTCCGGCTGCCTGGCGGTCAACATCTCGACATCGGCCTCGGCGCCCAAAAGGTTGGTGGGTATCTCCAGTTCGATGGGCCGGGGCCGCCGGGTCTGGAAGCGGTCAAACGCCTCAGTGATGTTATCTGGTATGGATTCCACCTGATTGATCAAGGCGTTCCAATCCGTGACGGCCTCAAACATGCCCAACTGGTTCTTGGTCTCATGGGTGGAAAGCTTTCCCTGGCCCATGAACTCCTGCTCAACGTTGGTGGTGATCTCCAGAACGGGAGACCCGGAGAAATAGGCCTCGCCCAGTGCGCCCACCGAGTCGGCCGCGCCGGGTCCGGTGCTGGTGAACAGCACTCCTGGCTTGCCGGTGGCCCTGGCGTAGCCGTCGGCCATGAACCCGCAACCCAACTCCAGACGGCCGCCGATGAACCGCAGGCTGTCTTGGCTACCAAAGAGGGAATCGAAAAGGTCCAGGTTGTGGATGGATATGATGCCGAATACGGTGTCCACTCCCTGGGTCTTTAGCGATTCTATGACGGTCTGACCACCGGTTAGTTTAGGCACTTTGCTCTCCTTATTCGGGCTATCAGCTGTCAGCGGTCAGCTTGCGGGGTTGGGCCTTCGGCCCATCTAAATAGCTGACGTCTGATAGCTGTAAGCCGACAGCTATTGAATCACTAGGCTGATCGGGTTCTCTAGAAGCTTCTTGATCTCCACCAGGAATCGGGCGGCCTCCGCTCCGTCGGCCACGCGGTGGTCGGTGGAGAGGGTGGCTTTCATTATCTGGGCCACCGCCAGTTCGCCGTCGCGCACCACCGGCTGTTCCTTCACCGTGCCCACCGCCAGGATGGCCGCGTGGGGCGGGAAGATGATGGCGGTGAAGCTTTCGATATCGAACGCACCCAGGTTGCTCACGCTGAAGGTGGTGCCGCTGTACTCCTCGTTGCGCAGGGCGCCGCTGTTGGCCCTGGAAACCAGGTCGCGGCTGGCGGCGGCGATCTCCACCAGGCTCTTGCCCTCGCAGCCGCTGATGCCCGGCACGATCAGTCCCGATTCCAGGGCGATGGCGATGCCCACGTTGATGGACGCGTTCATCTGGAGGTGATCGTCCCGGAAGAAGGAGTTGAACTTTGGGTGACGGCCGATGGCGATGGCCGACGCCTTGACGATGAGGTCGTTGACGCTGACCCGTTTCTCGGCGTCCAGCTCGTCGTTCAGGTCCCGCCGGAAGGACATGGCCTTGGTCATGTCGATATCCACGGCGACGTAGAAGTGAGGCGCCTCCCGTTTGCTGTCCACGGTTACCCGGGCGATGGCCTGGCGCATCCGCGACAATGCAACGTTCTCGGCGGTCAAGGCTGCCGGCGCGGTGGTCTCGCCTGGGGCCGCCGAGACTAGTTCAGCCTGTTCTGGAACGTCCGCTTCAGTGATCCGCCCATTGGGGCCGGTCCCGGTGAGGGTGGTCAGGTCGATCCCCCGCTCCCTAGCCAACCGCTTGGCCAGGGGCGATGCCCGGACATATTCGGGGGCTGCGGTCGAAGGGGCGGAGGCTGGAGCGGCCTGGTCTGGAATGTCCGCTTCGGTAACACGCCCGTTTGGGCCGGTCCCGGTGATGGCGGAGAGGTCTATTCCGCGTTCCTTGGCCAACCGGCGGGCTAAAGGCGATGCCCGTACTTCTCCGGCGCTATCGGAAGGATCCCCCTCCGCTGCCGGGGCCGGCGCTTCATCTGGGACCGGCGGTTCCGCTGACTCGGTGGGAGCCGCCGATGTAACGATATCGTCTGGAATCGCCTCGCCGGGACTCGTTATCACGGCGATGAGACCGCCCACCGGAATCGTGACTCCCTCTTCGGCCACGATCTTCGCCATCACGCCGCCGGTATAGGCCTCATATTCAACGGTGGCTTTGTCGGTCTCGATCTCGGCGATGACCTCGCCGCGGGCCACGTCTTCCCCCTCTTTCTTGAACCAGCGGACCACCTTGCCCTCATGCATGTCGTAACCCATCTGGGGCATCACCATCAGTGTGGCCAACTCTTCCTCCTGGTGGAACCAGGGTCTATCCCGCCGGGGTCCACGCTGGATAGATATTAATGCAAGGCACGAAGCGGAGCAACCGGCAAAAAAACGGGAGCGGACTTTGTCCGCTCCCGTTTTTGTTCAGGATATGGGTCTGCTGTGTCCAAACAGGACCGGTTACATCATCCGGTCGATGATCTTCTGCGCCTCTTCTGGGTCGAGACCGAGAGGACGGGTGGCCAGGGGGCCGCCCTCTTTCAAGACCGGCTCTACATCCTCCAGCGAGGGCCGGTCCGACTCGAAAAACAGTCCCGTGTAGATCGTGTCGCCGAACATCATCGCTTTCTCGCAAGCGGTCTTCCAATCGCTGGTGTCGTGGCCGTCATCCTCCAACTTCTTGATCCGCTCTTTGAAGAAGTCGTGGGTGTTGATGAGATTGAAGGTCACGCAGGGGCTGAACACGTCGATTATGGAGAAACCCTTGTGGCGAATACCGTCTTGAATCAAGGTGGTAAGTTGCTTGACATCGGCGCTAAAGGCGCGGGCCACGTAGGTAGCGCCGTTCATGATTGCCGAGGTGATGGGGTTGAGCGGTTGTTCCAAATTGCCGAATGGCGTGCTCTTGGTGGTCATACCCAGGCTGCTGGTGGGAGACACCTGCCCGGTGGTCAACCCGTAGATCTGGTTATTCATCACCACGTAAGTCAGGTCGGTGTTTCGACGCGCGGTGTGGGTGAAATGGTTCCCTCCGATGCCGTACCCATCTCCGTCTCCGCCAACCACCAACACGTTCATCTCGTGATTGGCCAATTTCACTCCGGTCGCCATCGGCAGTGACCGGCCGTGGAGGGTGTGCATGGCATAGGTGTTGAGGTAGCCCGGCAGGTTGGAAGAACAACCGATGCCGCTGACCGTCATGATCTGATGGGGGCGAAAACCAGATTCGGCAACGGCCCGCTGAATAGCGTTCAGAACGCCGAAGTCGCCGCATCCGGCGCACCAGTCGGGACTCGACTTGCCCTTGAAGTCTCTTGGCGAAAGGTTTAATTCTGTGGTTGCCATGGTATTACCTCGCATTACACCGGGCTATATCGGCATTGATCGCCGCGCCGGTTAAACGGTTATTTCCTGATACGGCACGTATTTGTCTGTCTCTCCGCCGACCTGGGCTTTCACCCCGTCAACGATATGATGGGGCATGAACGGTTCGCCGTCGTATTTGCGTATGTGCCCGTCGGCCGCGAACCCGGTCTCGCTGCGCAGGTAGCGGGCGAACTGGCCCGAGTAGTTGTTCTCCACGATTATAGTCCGCTTGGCCTTGCCCAAGATGGCCATGATCTGTTCGCCATGGAAGGGGACCATCCACTTGATCTGCAGGTGGTTGGTGGAGATTCCCTCGGCGTTCAAAGCGTCCACCGCTTCAGTGATCACCCCTTGGGTGGAGCCCCAGCCGATCAGTGTAACGTCGGCCCCGGCCGGCCCCGCCAGAACGGGAGGGGCGATATCGTCCAGGATGGTGTCGAACTTCCTGGCCCTCTTCTCCACCATCTGCCGCCGTTTGTGGGGGTTGGTGAACTCGTCGCTGAGCAGGGTCGAGTCCTCGTCGTGCTCGTCAGTCGCAGCCAAGTGGATGTAGCCTTCCAGACCCGGCATCGCCCTGGGCGATATGCCGCTATCGGTGTTCTTATACCGGAGATATCCATCGGACTTCGACGGCTCGGTGATCAGCGCCCCGCGGTCGATTATGGGATGCATGTTGACCTTGTCCGGGTCAAAACTGTAACGTCCCTCGGAGATGTATAGGTCCGATATGACGATGCCGGGGCATTGATACTTGTCGGTCAGGTTGAATATCTCCGGCATGATGTTGAAGGCGTCCAAACAATCGACGGGCGCGACGATGATTCGCTCAAAGTCGCCTTGACTGGCGCCCAAGACCTGCCAGAGGTCGCCTTGCTCGGTCTTGGTGGGGACGCCCGTGGACGGGCCGGCCCGCATCACGTTGATGAAGACAACGGGAATCTCCATCATGGACGCCGCGCCGATGGCTTCAGTCATCAAGGCGAACCCCCCTCCGGAGGTGGCGCACAGGGACCGGGTCCCAGCCTGCGCCGCGCCGACCACCATATTGGCGACGCCAATCTCATCTTCAACCTGCCGGACCATGATTCCCAGGTTCCGGGCGTTGGCGGCCATCCAGTGCAGCACGCCGGTCGCGGGACTCATCGGGTAGGCGGCATAGAATTTAACCCCCGCGGCGGCCCCGCCCATGGCCAGGGCCTCGTTGCCCGACCAAACGGCCAGGGGTTTCTCGCCAACGGGCGGCGACTGATCGAAGGCCCGGAAATGCTCTTTAGCATAATCGTAACCGGCCCTGGCGACCTTGACGTTCTCGTCCACCATTTCTTGGCCACGCCGCTGAAACCGAAGCGTCAGGCTTTCTTCTAGAACGGCGAAATCTATGCCCATCAGGAACGAGATCGCTCCCATACCTACCGTGTTCTGGACCAAACGGTTCCTGCTATTCTCGGTCAGTTCCCCCACCGGCAGGCCACAGAGGTCCGCCCCTTTATCTTCAGAGCCAGGGTTGATGTTGTCACTGTTGTAGATGATCCGGGTGCCCGGTCCCATCAGGCGCTGGTGCCGGTCCATGGTGTCTTGGTTAAGGCACATGAGCAGGTCCAGCTTATCTCCATGGTTGTAGATCGGGGCATCGCAGATGCGCATGGTCAAGAAAATATGCCCGCCCCGGACGATGGACTGGTACGCGTTATAGGTGACCAGGTTCAATCCGCGGCGGACGATGATCCGCGCCAGAATGTCTCCCGGCGTGGCGATCCCCTGACCGGCCTCGCCGCCTATCGCCAATGCGAAATCGTACGTTCCCAACCCCATTTGGTCCGCTCCTTACCTTCTTGTTCTCTCAGCCTTGCTCTCCCGGCTGCCGGCGGCGCTTTCGGTTAGTCTCGAATTCGAGTCATCCACCAGCCCAATGATTCCCTGCGCTAGCGGACCAGACCACGCTTTTATTGTAACCGGTGCGCTTGCTATAAGAGAGGGCTACATGTGGATAGCCCGGCCCTGGGCGCTCAGTGCAGCCTCCTTGAGCATCTCGGAAAGGGAGGGATGGGCATGCACCGCCCAGCCCAATTCAAGGACCGTCCCCTCGAGCAACCGGGTCATGGACAGTTCGCCCAGCAACTCGGTAACCTCGGGACCGATCAGATGGCCGCCCAGCAGTTCTCCGTGCTTGGCGTCCACCACCAGTTTTATCAAGCCGGCATCTTCGCCCATGGCCAGGGCCTTGCCGTTGGCTTGGACGTTAAAGGTCCCAATCTTGATCTCTTTGCCCTGTTCCCTGGCCTGGGCCTCGGTCAGGCCGAAGCTGGCGATCTGGGGCATGCAATAAGTGGCCCGGGGCATGTAGACATAATCCAACGGTTGGGTCTCCAGCCCCGCTATGTTCTCAACCGCCACTACCGCCTGGGCCGAGGCAACGTGGGCCAGGGGCAACTTGCCGTTGACATCGCCGATGGCATATATACCGGCCACGTTGGTGGCCATCTTCTCGTCCACTACGATGCCAATCCGGCCGGTTGCGATGCCAACGGTCTCCAACCCCAGGTCTTCCACGTTGGGCTGGACGCCGATGGCCACCAGAACTTTGTCGCACTCCAGCGTCTGGGCGGCGCCATCTTTGTCAACGGTGACCGTCACCCCGGCACCGGAAGTATCGACGCCGGTGACCCCGGCGCCGGTCAGGAAATCTATGCGGTGGCGTTTGAAGGCCCGCTCCAGTTGGGCGCTTATGTCTTCGTCTTCGCTGGGGACCAGCCGTGGCAGCATCTCGACGATGGTCACCTGGACGCCGTACATCTTATATATGTAGGCGAACTCGACTCCGATGGCCCCTCCGCCCACGATGACTATCGATGACGGCAAGTCGCTCAACACGATGGACTCACGGCTGGTGATAATCTTTTCGCCGTCGATGGGCAGGGGCGGGATGCTCCGGGGCCGGGCCCCGGTGGCGATTATGATGTTCTTGGCTTCAAGAACGTTGCCGTCCGGCGCGATCTCAACCTTACCGGCCCCAACTATCTTGGCCGTCCCCCGGATGTGGTCGACCTTGTTCTTGTCCAGCAGGAAGGCCACTCCCTTGGTGTTGCGGTCGACGACCTTTCGGCTGCGGTCTATGGCCACCGAATAGTCGGCGTGGAAATTGTCCATCTTCAGACCAAATTCATCGGCCCGCTTGAAGTAGGACACTATCTCGGCGTTCTTGAGCAGTGATTTGCTGGGGATGCAACCCCAGTTCAGGCACACGCCACCCAGCTCCTCTTTCTCGATGATGGCCGTCTTCAGGCCCAGTTGGCCGGCCCGGATCGCGGCCACATAGCCGCCCGGCCCAGAGCCAATCACGACCAAGTCGTAGTTCGATTCCATTTCCACCTGCAGGATCGGTTATACAAGACGACCGGGAAGGCCCGGAAGACCGCCACCACGCGTGTTCCGCCTAGGCGGCTTTTCACACAACTCAAGATTATAACGATGGCCCCGGCTCTATACAATATATATCACTCCTATAGTCTATGCCTATCACTCCGGTTGGCCCGCCACTTCTCCGCGGACCGGAGCCGGTAACCGGCATCAACCTCCAGGCGTGACTAAACGGGCCTGATTCATTGTCGTGGCAGACTGTTTCTGCTAATATTTAGAGGCTCCGGTGCAACTGCCGCTCGGCACTGACCATGCAACCGCCACAGGCGGGAGGAAGAGACATGAGAGTTGGGCCATTGGGCATACCTGAACTGGCGATCATCGTGGTCGTTATCCTCTTGATCTTCGGCGCCCGCCGCCTTCCTGAGATCGGTGCTTCCATGGGCAAGGGCATCCGCACCTTCAAAACCGCGCTGATGGGCGAAGAAGACAAGGAAGAATCAGAGAAACAAACGGTGACCAGCGGCAAAGACGACAGCAGCGCGTAAACCTGAATCTGGCAGATCAAAAAAGACCGCCCTTCGTTGGAAGGGCGGTCTTTTTTTGTTGCTCCATGGCTCGCGGAGCTGTCGTCTATTCTAAAATCCCGCGCGGCGTGCGGTTAGGTACTTAGGCAGGTCCGGTTTATCGAGAGTCTCGACATTTATCAGAAGTCTGGACAGTCTGGACGAACCTGAGCGGCCCCGCCTTCCGTTCGTGGTGAGCTCGTCGAACCACTGCCGCGGGTAAACCGTGTCTTGGACCGGACCTCGACTTGCGCCAGCCCTTCGACGGGCTCAGGACGAACGGGGAAAGTACCTACTTCCGCTCATCCTGAGCCCGTCGAAGGACCTGTTAACCAGGTTTCTAGGCAGACGTGATGGCTTTGGACTTGCTCCGGCTGCGTCCGGCGATGCGGGCCAGCAGGATGCCGAGCTCGTAGAGCACCAGAAGCGGTCCCGCCACCAGGGCCTGATTGAATGGGTCAACCGTAGGCGTGATTATGGCCGCCAGAACGAAAGCCACTACCACCCAATAGCGGCGGAACCGGGACAGCGACTGGGCCGAGACGATACCCAATTGGGCCAGCAGGAACATAACCAATGGGGTCTCGAAAGATAGGCCCATCCAGAACAGCAAACGAATCATCAGGTTGATTATGTTGCTGACCCGGATCAACGGCGTGGCAACGTCGCCGCCGAAGGTGAGCAGGAAGTGGAGGGCCGGAGGGGTGAGGACGTAGTAAGCGAAGGCCACCCCTCCGGCAAAGGCCATGATCACGGCAGGCATGAACCCAAAGAGATACGCCTTCTCGCGCCGGGTGAGTCCAGGGGCTACGAACATCACCCCCTGGAAGATAAGCACCGGCGAAGCCAGGATCAGCCCGGACACAAAGGACACCTTGATGGCGGTGGTCAGCAGTTCGGTGACTTCGGTATAGATCAGTTCGCCGCCGGTCCCGAGGTTCAGGTCCCGGGCGGGCTTTACCAAAAATTCGATGATCTGCTCAAAGAATACGAAGGAAGCGGCGCTGCCCACCAGGACGGCGATCACGCAGATGAAGACCCGCCGCCGCAGTTCGCCAAGGTGCTGCAGCATCGTTTGTTCCTGGGACCTCATCCCGTCTCCCCAGGCTCGGTCCGGTGGACAACATCCGCGCTATCTTCGGCAGAGGGGGTCGGCTCGGTATCAGCGGCGGACGGCGCCTCGGGATTGTCTTCCCGTTGCTCGTCCTCCGGCGGGATCTCCGCCCGCGTGGGCACCCCCGGAGGCGGCTCCATCTGAGTATCCGGTTTCTGGTTCTGGGCCGTGGTGGGTTGGTCCATATTTTCCAACGCCTCCATGGACATCGCGCTGGTCACGTCGCCGAAGGAACGGCGCAGGTCGCCCAGCACCTTTCCGGCCTTCCGGGCCATGTCGATGGTCCGGCTGGGGCCTAACACCAAGAAAGCCACCAGCATGATCACGCCTAGTTCAGGGATACCCATGCCCATGAAGTTCATGGGGAGTTCTCTGCTTCGCGGCCGGCATTGACTGGGCAGTCTTCGCCGCAGGCGATGGCGCTGGGCACGCTCCATCCCTCCGGGAAACGGTATCCAAGCTCTCGCAGCATCTCTAAGAGCCGGCAGATGGGCAGGCCGACGATGTTGTTGTAGCAGCCTTCCCAATCGGCGGCGGGCCGAAGTTCAGTGTCCTGGACGGCGTAGGCCCCGGCTTTGTCTCTGGGCACGCCGGAGGCGATGGACGCCTCGATCTCCTGTTCAGATAATTCACGCAAGGTGATCTGACTGGTCATGGCGTCGCTCAGGGTCCGGCCCGACGCCGCATCGATGACAGTGAGTCCGGTGGCAACGTGGTGGGTGGTGCCGCTCAGTTGCCGCAGCATCCGGCGCGCGTCGTCGTCGTCCACGGGTTTGCCCACGGCCTGACCCTCAAACACCACCGTGCTGTCGGCCCCGATTACCAGTCCGGTGTTCATGGTGGCAGCCACGGCTTGGGCTTTTTCCTGGGATAGCCGCCGCACCATGTCCTGGGGAGATTCTCCGGGGATGGGTTCCTCGGTTAGATCGGCCGGTGTGACCGTGAACTCCAGACCCAGGGTATCCATCAGTTCGCGCCGCCTAGGCGATGCCGAAGCGAGGGTAAGACTGGCCAGGGTCGAATCACTGCCTGATTCACGGGATGACTCGTCCCACGAAAGGAACGCCACGCATTCGACGTGATGGGTCTGCGGGAACATATCCAGAGGCGCCACCTCGTCCAGCCGGTAGCCCCCTTGGCACAATATCTTGAGGTCGCGTCCCAAGGTCTCGGCATCGCAGGAGATGTAGGCCACCCTGGATGGGGCCAACTCGATCAGGCTCTCCAGAGCGCGGGGCTGGCAGCCAGAGCGGGGCGGGTCCAGCACCACGACATCGGGCTTCACGGGCAGGTTCCTCAGGACATCCTCGGTGCGGCCCAAGATAAAGTCCAAATTTTGAAGTTCGCCGGCGTTCTGCTTGGCGTCGGCCACGGCCGCGGAAGATTCCTCCACGGCGATGACCTGCTTCACCGATGGGGCCAGCAAAATGGCGAAGGTGCCCACGCCGGTATAGGCGTCCAGCAGCACGTCATCAGGGGTAAGATGCAGGCGGTCGCGCACCAGGTTGGCGGCCGCGGCGGCCTGGTCCACGTTGACCTGGAAGAAAGAGGGGGAGGACACGTCAAAGTTCCGGCCGTCCACCGACTCGGTGTACCTCTTCTGTCCGGTTGGGACCTTGATATCGGGATGGACCAGGTAAGGCTGGATGAGGTAGTCCCCCGAATATTTGCCGGCGCGGATGGAAAGCTGGGTGGTCTCGCCGCAGCGGTCCTGCAGGCCTTCCAGGAGCGTGTTCACGCCGTCGTGCATCAAGAGGCACTTTTCGATGCGCAGGAACTGGCGGGTCTCGCGGTTTACGAAGCCCAACGCGCCTTCCCGGTTGATGGTGAACCGCGCGTGGTTCCGGTAACCGTATTGGTCCGGAGAGGGGATCACCTCGGATACCGGGGGGTCTTCCAGACCGCCAACCCGGCGGAGGGCGTCGGTCACCTTCTCGCGCTTGGTCTTCAGTTGAGCGTCGTACGACAAGTGCTGCCATTGGCAGCCGGTGCACACGCCGTAGTAGGGACACGGCGGCTCCACCCGGTCGGGCGATGCCTCAAGCACCTCCACTACCTTGGCGGAGACGTATTTCCGGTGGACCTTCACCACCTCGGCCACTACCCGCTCCCCAGGGATGCCACCCGCCACGAACACGTTACGTCCGTCAAATTCGGCCATCGCTTCGCCCAGCCGTCCCCACGACGTTAGCAATAGGGTGACCCGGTCTCCTTGCTGGGTGATGCGCTCTGCTATCTCCATAGGCTCGTGACTACTATAATTCAAGCAGGGTGAGAAACCAAGGAGACAAGGTCCGATTTGCAGGCTCGGTCCACGCCTGGCACAACGGCCCGGTATCCTGCTGCCGAAAAGTTGATAACTGCGGAATCGGGACCCGGATCAATTGGGACTCCCTTCGGTTGACCTTGGTGTATACGCCCATTAAACTGGTGCGTAAGCAGACCGGACGATTGTTTCCGCAGGCCCCGGTCCGGGCGAACCCCAGTCAAACTAGCTGCATCTAAGTTATTGCGCGAGAAAAACGCGTAAGAGATTCCGGAGGATGGAAATGGCAGAACCCTTTGAGGTAAATGACGACACCTGGCAAGAACTGGTATTGGATTCGGACACGCCGGTAATGGTGGATTTCTGGGCCGACTGGTGTGGCCCGTGCAAGATGATTGCCCCCGCCGTTCACGACATGGCCGTGGATTATGACGGCAAGCTAAAGGTGGCCAAGTTGGACGTGGACGCCAGCCCCAACACCGCCATGCAGTACGGCGTGCGCAGCATCCCGGCCTTGATCTTCTTCAAAGGCGGGAAGCCCGTGGACCAGATCGTCGGCGCGGTGCCCAAGGGCGCACTGATAAAGAAGGTGGATTCCGTCCTAGCCAGCTGATCCTTCTATTCAAAGGCGATGAACGAGGCGCCGCCTTCCGGCGGCGTCTTTTATTTGCTAACTTAAGGGAACTCCTTTACAGCAACGATGGGGGTGGATGGGGCCCGGTGGCTCTTGCGGACTTCAAATCCGTTATGCCTCGTGACGAGCGGGGTAGGTGGGTTCGACTCCCTCGCACTCCCGCCAACATCAAAGTTAGTCTCAAAACATGGCCTTTGAATAGGGCTAAAGCTCTCCGTGTTGAGACGGTGTCCAGTGGCCTAAATACTGGTTTGACAGCCAAATTGACAGCCACGCGGATTGAATTGGCACAAAAATAGGCCCCGGTGATGAGCCGGGGCCTTTGCTTTATTGGAAGTACAGGCGGGTGCCTCAAATCCCCACCATGCCGACACCCTTGGGCATGTACTATGACCGCGTTCATGACCGCCGTCGAGGGGCAGATGGAACATGTACCCGAAGCTGCAACTCGGGGGAAAGGAACCTGCAAGGAAGCCAGAGCGAAGACCCCTATGACGAGGGGGCTATGGCTTAGGAATCCCCGTAGTCCCTATATATGCTAGGCGTGCCAGAGTAATTTTCCCAAAAAGGGCTTCCGCAGGCACTTGGTACGGCGGCAGGAAGGCCCGTTGGCATGCGGCTACCCCTGGTGAGGTATTTGGGGGGGGAACAAGAGACCCTAAGTAAGGCGATAACCCGGTGGCCGGATACTTATTTTTAAGAAGATTTAACGAATAGCACGACCGAAGTGTTGCAGATCGCTTACGGTTGCCAGTGGAACGCTCGGTATTCCACGGAATCAAACTTCCCAGTCCCCAGCGTCTTGTACCTGCCAACTATGAGTTCAAACGGCAAACCAATCAATTTATCGCCTTCTGCTTTAATCGTCGCTACGCGGTCCCACGCCCATGATTCCATCGAATCCAAAGACTTCCAAAGCTCGGACCATTCAGACTCCCATTCATCCACACCAGAAAAGAATATTATGACGTGGGCCGCCCCATATCCGGAGGCCTCGATGAACGTTCTAACTTGTTCGAGCTTGGCCAAAAGTTCCTCTTGAATTCGGAGCAGGCACAATTCGACAGCTTCTCTGGGACTTAGACGATACGTCCAACCTCCGAATACGCGACCTGGAGTTGGACCGCGTCTGACAGAGAACAATCCCTCTATGATTTGGACCTCTGCGTCAGGGTCAGCTTTGAGCGTTCTTTCCAATGACAATAACCTAGGTTCTGTCAACTCCTCCCGAGCCTTTTTGAGCCACACAATGCGGTTACTGCGTAGTTCTGTCAGCATCTTGCTATATTTGTCGCTCGTCCAAACCTGTAGGCCGAAATCAGTTAACTTTCCAGTGGTGAGAGCCAATCCCTCAAGTCGATCCGCGACGTAATTTACAAAGTAGTCACGTCCTCGGAAATGTTTAGCTTCAGCAAGTACGGTCTTTTGCCCGATCGTCATGCTAAATTCAGGAGTTCTGAATTCGCCGCCCGCATTCAGTTTCTCGATGTCCCGGTAGCCTTCGATTCTTGCCCAGGCGGCAAGCCGTACTTCAGCCAAGGCGTCGAATAGCTTTTCATCGTAATCAGGATCTTTCCCCGCAATCACGTCGAAGATTCCTGTAGCACCCGGAACTGAGGTCAACTCTGCGTTTCGGAAAGTGGCCTCATATTCATCTAATCGAGGTGAACCTCTGAGGATTGCCCGGATCAGCCTATTATCGTTCCAATCAGCGCTCTCGAAGCGCCTCAGCAACACAGGTGCTAGGTATCGATTGAGTAACGGGAATTTTGTTAGCTTGGCCTGAGTTTGTTGAATCGCCGACTCGACAGACAAAGGTCCCATTGCCCGACCCTCTCAAAATCCATCTATTTTTCTTAGCCCGTTGGCATGCGGCTACCCCTCGGTTGGGTAGTGTGGCGTCAGACGGGAGATTTATTGGCTCGTACGACTCGGGAGCCCAGGGCGTCAAAGTCCTTCTAGATCGGCTATGCGGTCGTGGGCGATCGCGTGTTTTTCCTCATCTTCACTAACTTCTTCCTCATCGCCGTTTCGACCCGCTTCTTCGCTCTCCTTTCGATTCGTGCTGCCCGCTTTTCTGGGTCCCGGTGAGTCGCTTCCTTCGGCATATTAGTCCTCTCTTTGTGTCAATACCGGCCTGGTTTTCGCTCCCTGACAGGCGCATTATGACATGCGTTGACATCGGCTAGGCCCGGTGTCACCATAGCGGTCATTCCTCATCGTAGGAGAATTACTAATGGTGATGAGGCGACCCGAGTATGACGAAGCGAATTGGACGCGGATCGACACCCCAAGAGGCAGACGACCAACGGGTATTGATTGCCCCTTCTGCGGTTCGGAAGATATATTCGTGACTAGCAGGTTGGAATTCAGTTGGGGTTGGTTCTTATTCCTCCTGCTCCCTTACCTCATCTATCATTTCATCTTTAAGCCCCGTGGCGGTAGATGTTCGGACTGTGGGGGAAAGCTCCCTGATGACATTCGATAACATTCGAGCTACCACTAGGCCGTAAGTGATGACCGAATGTATCGGGCATAAACCGCGTGCTGCTAGTTTCAGCTTATTAGCCTTGCTAGCTCGTTGGCGTGCGGCTACCCGCTGGTGAAGTGGGGTGGGGTCAGACGGGAGATTTGTTGCTAAATCGTTCTGAAGTCAAACTCACTTCAGACAGCCGGAGTACCTATTCCCTGGCCGCCGAGACCATAGCTTCAACGAGTGCCATGAGCACACTAAGATCGTTAGCCATTGCTAGGAATACG
>JACZYV010000053.1:0-17002 GCA_022570905.1 Chloroflexota bacterium | reverse complement strand
CTCTGAGTAGCGAATGAGAGGAATAGATGGGCATCACCCGAGTGATTAAAGGAACGGCCTTGGCCGCTGGAATCATGCTGCTGGGCGTGGCCGGCGCCTGTGGCGGCGGCGGTGGTAGTAGTGGTCCCGACAGTTTGGTCCCCCAACGGGCCAGCGTCGTGGGGAGCTTGGCCGTTGCCCAAGCATTAGACGCCTTCGATCTGGACCTGGACCAGTTTTCAGAGATGTTTTCATCGGGGTCGCCCGGCGAAAAGGAAGGGCCAGAAGGGTTTAATACATTATTCAACATCGACCAATTCAGGTCAGGGGGTCTGTTTGGTGACATCAGCCGGGCCGACATCTTCGGCGAGATCACAGATGGCGATGATGTGGAATATTTTGCCGTATTGCTTCACGGCAGCTTCGACGAGGATTCGTTGATCGCGAAATTAGAGTCCGTCTTCGGCCATGATCTGGCACAACGCGTCTACAAGGGCGCCAATGTCTACTCCCCGGCAGACGACGCGGACGAATTTGCATTAAGCGTTCTGGATAGCTCGACGTTCGTCATGGGGATAGGCGGGGCCATCAACGACGTCATAGATATCAAAACCGGAGACGCCGATCCCGCCTCTGGGGCCCTGATGGATACATTCAACGACCTGAGCGGTGGTTTATTCGGGTTCGCCCTCAAGGTGCCCCAGGATATCGCCGACGAAGCGGACCTGGGTTCCATTCCCGGACTGGGTGACCTGCCGATCTCCTTGGATTTCATATCCGCCCTGGATATCGTGGGGCTCGGAGGCGATCTGAATGACGGCTCTCTGGACCTGGTGGTGACCATGGATTTCACCGACGAAAAGGCTGCGGAGTCGTTGGAGGGGTTCATCAGCGGGATCATTACTCTGGCGTCCGGTTTCTTGTCCGACCCGCGCACCTCAGGAATACTCGGCGGTCTGGAGATCGACCGCGACGGAAGCCGGCTCACCATCAAGGTCAGTATTCCCACGGCGGATATTCCGGGTCTTTTCGGCGACCTGACCACCGGCACGAGTTTTCAATCCTCCGCCGGGACGTCAAGAGGCGTCCCGGAGACCAGGCTTCTCGAAGCGGCGGTTAGGGATAAGATCGCCATCATGCCCAGCGCTTTGCACGTCGCCGAGGGCCAAAAGGTGGAATATAGCACCACCCCGCCGACGTCTGGTGACCACTGGGCCCGCTGGGCGGACTGCGGATGGTACCCGGGCGGTCTGCCTGATGAAGTGATCACCCACAACCTGGAGCACGGCAACATAGTGGTTAGTTACAACTTCGCCAACCCGGCCCAAGTTACGGAGCTGCGCCAGGCGCTTGAGGCCACCGGACTTTTCAAGATCTGGGGGGTCGCCCGGTCTTATGACAAGATTGCCGACGGTGAGGTGGCTCTTTCAGCCTGGGGCCGGGTACATTTCATGGAAGGCGTTAGGACCGGCGAGATCGGCCTATTTTTTGAGACCTTTGCCGGCAAGACGGGCCCGGAGCGCATCGCCTGCTGACCTGATCTTCGGCGAATGCAAGGCCAAGAAACGCTGGGGCGTCCCGATCCGTTGGGACGCCCCTTTTTCATTCGGATATCGACCAGATGAGTCAGTTGGGGGTAAATTACTAATAATGCGACATTAATCATTGTTATCAACTATTTTAGAGAGTAATAACTTCTAATTTCGGCATTGTATCCCCGTTTACGCTCTTTTCAAGCCTGATTCAGGCGTCTATAATAGGATCAGGCGTGTTCAAGCCTCGCCGGACGGCCCTTTGTCCCACCCGCGACCAGGCCCCCGAACACACGGAATCTCAAGAGTGGGCCTTGTGCCATTCTGATATTGTGATATATTTAACAAAATCATTTCGCGGCCCTGTTTTTCAGGGAGGATTGTGCTTACGCCGCGCCTAGCGGCGGTTTGGCGTTTCCGCCGCTATTTCCACCGCAGTTTCCGTATGGAAGCCGCGCTGTTATTGATAGATAGGTTATCGGCTGATGGACCCATTAAAAGAACTGGCTAAGAAAGGACTCTACTCGCCGGAGCAGGAACACGATGCTTGCGGCGTGGGTCTAGTCGCCAATATAAAGGGTCCGAAGACACACCAGATCATTGACGAGGGTGTGGAGGTGCTGATCAACCTCGGCCACCGCGGCGCCGCCGGGCGTGACCCGGAGACCGGCGACGGGGCCGGCATGTTGATCCAAATGCCAGACAAGCTGTTCCAACGCGAGGCCGCCACCCTAGGGATCGACCTGCCGTCCGGCGGCGAGTATGGCGTTGGCATGGTGTTCATGCCGCCTGAGGTCCAAGCCGACTGCCGCGGCCTGATCGGCCAGGCCATCGAGGCTGAAGGGCTGAAGGTGTTGGGCTGGCGCGATGTGCCTCTGGACCACACCAAGATCGGTAAGGACGCCCAAGCGGTCCGCCCTCACATCGCTCAGGTGTTCATCGGTATGGGGCCCGGCATAAAGGACCCCGCCCAGTTGGAGCGGAAGCTCTATGTGGTCCGCAAGGTCCTTGAGCATTCCGTTGGTGTTTCAGGGGACGGTTCTGGACTGACTGAAGACCAGGCTGACCGCTTCTACATCTGCAGCATGTCCTGCAACACCATCGTGTATAAGGGCCTGCTCATGGCCCACCAGATATCAGGGTTTTACCTGGACCTGCAAGACCAGGACTTCATCAGCGCCTTTGCGCTGGTCCACTCCCGGTTCAGCACCAATACTTTGGGCAGTTGGCGGCTGGCCCACCCCTACCGGTATCTGGCCCACAATGGCGAGATCAACACCCTCCGGGGCAATGTCAACTGGATGCACGCCCGGGAGGCCCAGTTCGAGTCTCCCCTTTTCGGGGACGACATGGCCAAGATCGCACCGGTGACAAACCCCGGCGACAGCGACACCGCCACTCTGGACAACGCCCTGGAACTACTCCAGATGACGGGCCGCGACCTGGACCATGCCCTGTTGATGCTCATTCCCGAGGCATGGGACCAGCATGAGACCATGTCACAGGAGAAGAAGGACTTCTACGAATACCACTCCTCTCTGATGGAGCCTTGGGACGGTCCGGCCATGATCGTGGCCTCCGATGGCCGCAGTATCTGCGCCCTCTTGGACCGGAACGGCCTGCGCCCCTTCCGGTACCTGGTCACCAATGACGACAAGCTGGTGATGGCCTCCGAGACCGGGGTATTGGATGTGCCTCCCGCCGACGTCAAGTTCAAGGGCCGGCTCCAACCGGGCAGGATGTTCCTGGTCAGTCTGGAAGAAGGACGAATCATCGGTGACGATGAACTGAAGCTCAAGCTGGCGAAGAAGAACCCCTATGGCCAGTGGTTGAAGGACAACAAATTAACGCTGAGAGACCTGCCGGAGGCGGCCGAAGCCCCTCCCATGGACTCGGCCGAGTTGGTGCGGCTGCAGCAGGCATTCGGTTACAACATCGAAGAGATTCGGATGATCACCACCGTCATGGCGGAGAATGGCAGTGAGGCCATCGGCTCCATGGGCAACGATGCTCCACTAGCCGTGCTCTCCGACCAGAACCAACTGCTCTATAACTACTTCAAGCAGCTTTTCGCCCAGGTGACCAATCCGCCTCTGGACGCCATCCGAGAGGAGTTGGTCACGTCGCTGGGCGCCTTTCTGGGAAGCGAACAGAACCTGTTTGACGAGACCCCGGAACACTGCCGTCAGTTGAGACTAGAGTCGCCCATCATCTCGGACCTGGAATTAGCCCAGATAAAGGCGCTGGACCGGGCGGGATTGCGCTCCGGAACCCTGTCGGCGCTCTACGACCGGGAGGCCGGGGACGGCGCGCTCAAGAAGGCATTGGACGGACTGCGGGAGCAGGCATCCCGATCGATAGAGTCCGGTTGCTCAATCATCGTACTGTCGGACCGCGGGTCAGACAGCCGCTGGGCGCCCATACCCAGCTTGCTCGCCGTGTCGGCGGTCCACCATCACCTCATCCGGGAGGGCACCCGCACCAAGGCAGCTCTGGTCGTGGAGTCCGGCGACGCCAGGGAAGTTCACCATTTCGCGCTGCTCATCGGATACGGGGCCGGCGCCATCAATCCGTATCTGGCTCTGGCCACGGTCCGGGAACTGGTCAAGACCGGCCAGATAAACGGGACCAAACCCGATTCCGCCCAGAAGAATTTCATCAAGGCCAACGAGAAAGGCGTGCTGAAAGTGATGTCCAAGATGGGCATCTCCACGGTGCAGAGCTACCGCGGAGCACAGATCTTCGAGGCAGTGGGCCTGGGCCAAGAACTGATCGACGAATATTTCACCTGGACCCCGTCGCGGGTGGGTGGCATCGGTTTGGACGGTGTGGAGCGGGAAGCGAATGAGCGTCACGACCGGGCCTTTGGATCAGCCCAGATCGCGGCGCAACAGGACCTGCCACAGGGGGGCGCCTACCAGTGGCGGCGGGGCGAAGAATTCCATCAATGGAACCCCGACGCCATCGCCAAATTGCAGTACGCCGCCCGCGCCAACGACTGGGATGTCTATAAAGAGTTCAGCCGTCTGTCCAACGACCAGACCCGGAAGTTGGCCACGCTGCGCGGGTTGCTGGTCTTCAAGCACGACCGGGCTCCGGTGCCGGTCGCAGAGGTAGAACCTGCTTCAGAGATCGTGAAACGGTTCGCCACCGGCGCCGCGTCGTTGGGGTCCATCAGCCGCGAAGCCCACGAGACCATGGCCATCGCCATGAACCGGATGTCGGCGCGCAGCAACACCGGCGAGGGTGGTGAGGACTACCACCGCTACTGGCCGGACGAGAACGGCGATTCCCGAAGCAGCGCCGTCAAGCAGGTGGCCTCGGGCCGGTTCGGCGTTACCGCCAACTATCTGGTCAACGCCACCGACCTGCAGATCAAGATGGCCCAGGGCTCCAAGCCCGGCGAGGGCGGACAGTTGCCAGGCCACAAGATCGATGAGTATATCGGTTGGGTGCGGAAGACCACGCCCGGTGTTGAGTTGATCTCGCCGCCGCCCCACCACGATATCTATTCCATCGAAGACCTGGCCCAGTTGATCCATGATCTGAAGAACGTCAACCCCGACGCCAGGATCCACGTGAAACTGGTGGCGGAGGTCGGTGTCGGCACCGTTGCGGCCGGTGTGGCGAAAGGCCATGCGGACGTGGTGCTGATCAGCGGCCACGACGGAGGCACCGGCGCTTCGCCCGAGTCGTCAATCAAGTACGCGGGGCTGCCCTGGGAACTTGGCATCGCCGAGACTCAGCAGGTCCTGGTGGCCAACGGACTGAGGAGCCGCATCGTGGTCCAGACGGACGGTCAGCTCAAGACCGGCCGGGACGCCGCCATCGCCACTCTTCTGGGCGCTGAGGAATTCGGTTTCACCACTTCAGCCTTGGTGGTCAGCGGCTGCATCATGCTGCGCAAGTGCCACATGAACACCTGCTCGGTGGGTATCGCGACGCAGGACCCGGAGTTGCGCAAGCAGTTCGCCGGCAAGCCTGAGTATCTGGTCAACTACTTCACCTTCGTCGCCGAAGAGATGCGGGAGATCATGGCCGAACTTGGCTTCCGGACCGTCGCCGAGATGATTGGCCGGACCGATGTCCTCGATTCCAGGGAAGCGGACGATCACTGGAAGGCCCAGGGGTTGGACCTCTCCCGTCTGCTGCACCGCCAAGAGTCCAATGACCCAAGTGAGCCGGTCTTCTGTGACCGGGAGCAGGACCACGGCCTGGAAAATGCCCTGGACCACCAGTTGATCGCCCAGGCCCAGCCGGCGTTGGTTGATAAGAAACCGGTCTGGATAGACCTGCCGATCCATAACTCCAACCGGACCGTGGGCGCCATGCTCAGCGGAAAGGTGGCCAAAGCCTACGGCGAAGACGGCCTTCCCGACGACACCATCAACATCAAGTTGACCGGCTCCGCGGGACAGAGCTTCGGCGCGTTCTTGACTAGGGGTATCAGCATCGATCTGGAAGGAGACACCAACGACTACATGGGCAAGGGAATGTCGGGAGGCCGCATCGTGGTCTGCCCCCATCCCGAATCAAAGTTCGTGCCCGAGGAGAACATCGTTATCGGCAACGTGGCCATGTATGGCGCCACCGGCGGCGAGGTGTTCATCCACGGCGTGGCCGGTGAGCGGTTCTGCGTCCGCAACAGCGGGGTGAAGACCGTGGTGGAAGCCGTGGGCGACCACGGCTGCGAATACATGACCGGAGGCGTGACCGTGGTGTTGGGCGCCACCGGCCGCAACTTCGGCGCAGGCATGAGCGGCGGGATAGCCTTCATCTACGACAAGGACGATGACTTCCACATCCGGTTCAATGACGGCATGGCCGACCTGGAGCCGGTGAAGGACCCCGAAGACATCGCGATCCTTAAAGGGCTGATTGAAGACCACAAGAAGTACACAGGCAGCACCCCGGCGGCCGAGATCCTGGCCGATTGGGATGCAGCTTTGAAGCGGTTCAAAAAGATCATGCCCAGAGATTACCGCCGCGTATTGGAAGAGCGGGCGCGCAGGGCCGAGGAGGGTACGGAGCGGGAACTGGAAGCGGTCGGAAATGGGTAAACCGACAGGCTTCATGGACTCCGGCCGGCAACCACCTGAGCGGCGTCCGGTGGCCGAGAGAAAGGGCGACTACCGCGAAATCTACCTGGCCTGGGGCGAAGCCCAAGCCCGGGACCAGGGTTCGCGTTGCATGGATTGCGCCGTCCCCTTCTGTCACATGGGCTGTCCCTTGGGCAATGTCATCCCCGATTTCAACGACCAAGTCTATAAGGGCGATTGGAAAGGCGCCTTGGCCACCCTTCTGGCCACCAACAATTTTCCGGAGTTCACCGGCCGCATCTGCCCCGCCCCCTGCGAGGCGAGTTGTGTCCTGAGCATAAACTCCGACCCGGTCACCATCGAGTACATCGAGAAAGAGATCGCCGAGCAGGGTTTTGAGAACGGCTGGATCAAGCCCGAGCCGCCGGCCACACGGACCGGGAAAAAGGTTGCCGTGGTCGGGTCAGGCCCGGCGGGTCTTGCCGCAGCCCAGCAGTTGAACCGCGCTGGGCACCTGGTGACGGTCATCGAGCGTGACGGCTATATCGGCGGTCTTCTTGTCCTGGGCATCCCCGAATTCAAGCTGGAAAAGGACGTGGTCCAGCGCCGCGTTGACCTGATGGCCCAGGAGGGGGTCACCTTCCTGACCGACACCAACGTTGGCGCCGATTTCCCGGTGGACCGGCTGCTGTCTGAATTCGACGCGGTCTGCTTGGCCTGCGGCTCCACCCAAGCCAGGGAATTGGACGTTCCGGGCCGGGACCTGGAGGGAGTTCATCTGGCCATGGATTACCTTACCCAGCAGAACCGTGTGTTGTCCGGCGAAGAGATCCCCGCCGATGAACGCATAGACGCCGAGGGCAAACGGGTGGTCATCTTGGGTGGCGGAGACACCGGAGCCGACTGTCTGGGCACCGCCCACCGCCAGGGCGCCGAAGTGGTGTACCAACTGGAACTGCTGGCCGAACCCCCTGACGAGAGGCCCGGCAACAACCCTTGGCCCCAGTGGCCCATAATTCTTCGGTCGTCTCCGGCCCACGAAGAGGGTGGCATCCGCGATTACGCTGTGTTGACCAAATCCTTCACGGGAAGCAATGGCAAATTGGAGAAGCTGCACGCGGTGCGGGTTGAGTGGAAGGAAGGGGCCAACGGTGGGCGTCCGTCCATGGTAGAGGTCCCCGGCAGCGAGTTCGAGATTGAAACTGAATTGACCCTGCTGGCCATGGGGTTCCTGCATCCTGAGCACGACGGCATGCTGGCGCAGCTCGGTGTGGGACTGGATGGGCGGGGCAATATCGCCATCGACGGCAACCGCATGAGCAGCGTTAAGGGAGTGTTCGCGGCCGGCGATGCGGCCAGGGGGCAGTCGCTGGTGGTCTGGGCCATCGCCGAAGGCCGGGAGACCGCCCGCGCCATGGACCTCTACCTCATGGGAGAAACTTCCCTCCCCCATTCACTGCCGGAACACGGCTAGGCGGGTCTAGTTGCCGGGCGCGAACAGCCGGAACGCGTCAGCGAACTTGGCAACGTCTACGATCACTCTCACCCTCAGGTTATCCCCCTCCTGACGCACCCCTAGGTCCTCGAACCCCTGCAACTGCTTTTCGCTTTCCAATGCTTCGGCGGCCCGCTGCATGGCGGATGCGGCATCGTCTTGGCCGGCAAAGCCGATGAGCGAGTGGAAGACCACCAAGTCGCCGGGCAAAACGTCGGCAGTAACCACGACGCCGGTGCAGCCGGGCAACCCGGGAATGCCGTCGAACAACGGGAGCGCTTCGCATCGTGATAACGCCACTGCCGCGAACCCCGACGGCACATCTCCCAACAGGCTGGTCAGGCCCGGTGCATCAAGCAGGGAGTCGGAGCGGCCGTCGAAGGCGTCAAGTGAGGCTTCTGTCAGCGCTCTTGCATCCATGGTTGTTAGGCCCCGGCCCGACGCCGCAACCCCGGTCGACTCATCCGCCGCCGCCATCGCCAAGGCCGTTCCCAGGATGTTGATCTCCCAAACATCGTGGCCCTCATATGGCTGCGGGCCGTCTCCCCCCAATTGCAGGCCGAAGCCGCTGGCCAGCCGGAGCATATCCGCGATGGGGAAATCGTTCTGGAAGGGAGTGATCAGACTGCGGGTCTGGAGGTCCACGGCCACCGCGATGTTATTGACCAGTCCGGTGGCGATGGAGGGCAATGCCACGTCCATCCCCAAGACCTCGGGATTGACCAAGGCCGCCAGGCTCTCGTTGGACCGCAGCAATTTCATGTCCAAGTAAACCGCTGCGTTATAAGTCTCCGGAACCAATGAAAGCAGCTTGGTTAGTTGGGCCAGCCGCTCCGGGTCGGCGGCCGGCACCACCGCGTTGGCGAAATCTTCGTATGCTACGGGGGTGGGTGTCGGAACGGCCGTGGGTTCGGCCGTGGCTTCCGGGACTTCGGTGGAGAGTGTTGTTTCGGTGGAACAGGCGGCCAGAAAGATGACCGCCAACACGGTGGCCAAGATAGCCGTGACGGCGCGATTCTTGAACTTGTAGGGGAGCAAGGTCCTAACTCTGGGCGGCGGCGGTGCGCTCTTCGTTGACATGGGACAGATATTCCCGCATGTCCAGCACCTGCACAGCGTTGGTGGTGCCTGAAACCCCCGGCGAGAACCCATGGACGATGGTCACAACGTCGGTCTCTTTGATCGTTCCGCCATCCAGGCCCGCCTTGATAACCGAAGCAACCAACCCGGCGATGTCTTGTTGGGGCGGGATAACGCCGCCCGGACGGATCCCCCAGCCCAGGCACAGTTTCTGCAGCACGGCAGCATCGTGGGAAAAAGCCAGGATGTCGGCGTCGGGCCGGTACCTGGATAGCTCCAAAGCGGCCCGTCCGGTGCTCGTCACAACCAATGGCTTCGAACCCAGGGATTGGACCAGCCGCGCCGCCGCGGACGTTATTGCCTGGGTCCGGTCTCTGGAACCCAGGTCGCTGAAATAGGGGTAGATGGTTTCGGCCTCCCGGACGGTGGCGTCGGCCACCTTGAACGCTTCAATGGGATGCTGGCCCACCGCCGTCTCATCGGAGAGCATGATGGCGTCGCACCGGTCCAGAACGGCGTTGGTGACGTCGGATATCTCAGCCCTGGTCGGCGCCGGGGCCACCACCATGGACCAGAGCATCTGGGTGGCGATCACCGAAACCTTGCCTGCCTCGTTGGACTTGGCCACCAGTTGCTTCTGGACGATGGGCACCCGTTCCATGGGAATCTCCACGCCCAAGTCTCCCCTGGCCACCATGATGCCATCGACCTCGGGAAGTATGGTGTCGATGTTATCGACGCCCTCGCCCCGCTCCAACTTAGCCATAACCAGCGCTTTGCTGCCGGCGGCGTTCAGATGTTCCCTGGCGTAGAGGATGTCTTCGGCCGTGCGCACGAAGGACAGGCCGACCCAATCGACCCCATGTTCGACGCCGAATTGGAGGGCGATCTTGTCCCGCTCGGTTAGGACTGGTTCGTCTATGGGTACACCGGGCAGATTCACCCCTTTGAATGACGATACGATACCGGAAGACTCGACTATGGCGTCTACCCTGGAGGAACTTGCCGCCGTCACTGTCAGCCGGACCGTGCCGTCGGCGATGAAGATGTTGTTTCCTGGCTTGAAGTGCTTGAACACGGCTGGCTGCGGGAAGGGCAGCACGCCCGGTTCTTGAGTTTCGGCCTCCGGGACCAGGCTCACAGTGTCTCCTGGGTTCAGCAGCACCGGCTCTTCCAGACGCCCCAGGCGCATTTTGATGCCGCCCAAGTCTTGGAGGATAGCCACCGGCCGGCCGTGTTTTTTGGAGATCCGCCGGATGTTGGCGATAACCTCGGCGTGTTCGTCCAACGTCCCGTGGGAGAAATTCAGCCGGGCGCAGTCGAGGCCCAGGCCGATGAGCTGTTCCAACATGTCCGGGTCGCTGGAGGCGGGGCCGATGGTGACGATGATCTTTGTCTTGCGCATGGTGACTGCCCTTTCAAGGTTGGGCGGGAAGCTCGGGCCGGGAGCCTGCAGCGGGACCAGTGCAAAGGCCCAAACGTCATTCGCCGGTGTGAACTTATTCCCTTAAAGAAAATATAACAGACGGGCAAGTATTCTACTAACCGATACCGATCATGGATTAACGGCAATTAGGGCGTCCCAATCGATTGAGACGCCCTTCCCCTTCCCAAAAAGCTGATAGCTGATAGCTGTCAGCTACCTGCTACCTGCCATTGCTTCTCCTGGCGTCGTACCGGTCGGTGGCGGCTTTGATCCCGGCGTACCGGTTCTCCTGGAGCGCCTCACGGCGCTCGCTGGCCCAGTCCCTGGAGATCTTGATGCCTTCCAGGCTCCCCTGGAAATGGGGCATCACGTAGCGCGCCAGGAGTTCGTAGCTGCGGTGGATCTTATCCCGGGGGGCCCAGTCCTCGACCCGAATCATGAACTTGCCGAAGCCGCCCGTGATTTCCTGGAGCCGCTCGATGCCGGCGATGCAGTCGTCGGGAGTGCCGACGATCCACTGGTTGTGGTCCACCATGTAGTCCACGATCTGGTCACGGGGCACGTCCGGCACCGGGTTGCCCAGCGTCTGGCCAAAATACTCGGTGACCAACCTGGCGCTGCTCTCGCGGATGTCTTTCATGGCCTGCTCTTTGGTGTCCGCCAGGTGCATTCCCATCACCACGCCCCAGTCTTCCCGGTGCATGGTCTTGCCGTGTTCGGCCGCCGTCTCCTCGGCGATGGCCCAAAGTTCCGCCAGTGACGTCTTGCGGATGGTGTCCCGGGGCACGCTGAGCGACAGGATAGACGCCCCGTGTTTCCCGGCCAGGGTGACGCCGGCCGGCGATTCAACCGAGGCCACGGCCACGGGGACGATGGGGTCCTGGTAGGGCCGCAGTTGCAGCACGGCATCGTTCATCTCGAACCAGTCGGTCTTGCAGGTGAATGGCTCAGGGTCGGACATGAGCCGCATGATGGCGTCCAACGACTCCTCCATCATCGCTCGTTGTCTCTCGGGTTTGATGCCCAGCATCAGCGCGTCCGATGCCAGGGCGCCGGGGCCGCAACCCAGTATCACCCGGCCCTTGGTCAGGTGGTCCAGCAGGACCATGCGGTTGGCCACCATGAAAGGATGGTGGTAGGGCAGGCTGGTTACGCCGGTGCCCAGCCGGATGTTGCGGGTGCGCTCGGCGGCGGTGGCTATGAATAGCTCGGGCGATGCGATGGTCTCCCATCCGGCGCTGTGGTGCTCGCCGATATAGGCTTCATCGAAGCCCAGGGTATCCAACCATTGGAGAAGCTCCAGGTCCCTTTCCAGGGCCAGGGTGGGGTTCTCGCCCACCCGGTGGAAGGGAGCCATGAAGACGCCGAATTTCATGCGTTTGGAGACCGTCATTCTTACATCCTCCGTGGGTGTCCCAACACGTTTGTCGAGACATCTGGAACGGTGGGTCTGCCAGGCGGCTGCGCCCACGGGTCTTCGAGGTGGGGCAGGCTGGCGGCCAAGGATATTCTATCACGCAGCCTGATGGGCCAATGGGGCGGTGAGTACCGGGGGAGGTTAGGGCCAAGGGAGAGCATGAGTCCCCTCCCCCGGCCCCATGCTTTCAACGGCGCGATCTACAGTCTTCATTCTGGCGGTAAATTCCGCTCCTAGGCACCCCTGGGCGGCCAGTCCAGCGTGGCCGCGGGGACAAGTGCTTGCTCAAGAGGATATATTGCAGGACCGGCGGGCCAGGGTGTAAACCGGCGGTTGGCGCCAGGCTTGAACCAGGCATCGGCCAGGCTCTGAATCATGTGCCGGCCAAAGTGGCGCCGAACGGGCAAACGTGGTATCTTTGGCTGAATCAAACCCAAGGTCTGTGTGGACCAAAAAACGGATAGGAGAGGTTGCGAGATGCCCAAGATTAAGCACATCGCCATTGCCACTCAGGACGCGGATAAAACCGCTGCATTCTACAAAGAGGTCTTTGGACTGCGCGAGATCGCCAAGCTGGAGAGCGCCAACGCCAACGGCTATTTCCTCAGTGACGGCAATGTGAATATGGCCATCCTGGATTTCCAGAACGACGCGGTGGCCGGAGAACGCGGCAAAGACTACAGCGGCATCCACCACATCGGCTTTGAATGCGAGGACCTGGAAGACGTGGAAAAGAAATTGGCCGCCCATAACTCTTCTCCCATGGACGAGGTCAATAAGGCCCTGGGCGTGGGCATGGGCGGACCCCGCCACGCCAACGTCGAGATCAAATACACCGGTCCCAACGGCGAGATGATCGACGTCTCCGCCCACGGTTGGGTCGGCACCCGCGGTTTCGACTAGGCCAACGATTACAGGCCCTAAAACAGAAAACGCCCGGCCAGCTGCCGGGCGTTTTCTGTTTAATCGCTTGTTGCGGTGATCAGGCGGGTCTGAAGGCCAGGGACGGCGACTCCTCGTCGAAGTCTTCAAAGTCCAAGACGACGTCCATGCCGGTCCTTATGCTCTGGGGATTGGCGCCGTCAACCCCGTTGATCCGGGCGCTGACGCGGGGGCCCTCTTCAAGCGTGACGATCCCGGTGCAATAAGGGTTGTCCCGTCCGTAGCCTTTGGCGGCCATGGCAACGGGGACTATCGATATACAGGTGAAGGTGCTGAGTTTGGCTTTGCCGCTAAATTCGTGCCATTCCATGTTGGACCCATGGCATTCCGGACACATGGGCCGGGGTTGCGGGGACAGATGGCCGCAGTCCTGGCATCTCACTCCAGCCAGCTTCCTTTCCGTTTTCAGCTTGTCGTAGAAAGCGCTGGAGGTAAATTCGCTGGCCATCGTTAGGACTCCCGCCGCAGCACGTTGACCACGCAGGTCCCACCGGTGCCGCCCACGTTGTGGGTTAGACCCACGGTGGGATTGGCCTTCTTCACCTGGCGTTCCCCGGCCTCTCCCCGCAGTTGGTGGTAGATCTCGATGACCTGACCGACGCCGGAGGCGCCCACCGGGTGGCCCTTGGCCTTAAGTCCGCCCGAGGTGTTGATGGGGTGGTCGCCGCCCAGGGCGGTGCGGCCCTCGTCCACCGCCCGAGGTCCCTCGCCCGGAGCGAAGAAGCCCAGGTCCTCGGTGGCCACGATCTCGGCGATGGTGAAGCAGTCGTGGACCTCCGCCAGGTCTACGTCCGCGACGGTGATGCCGGCCATGTCGTAGGCCTGCTGGGATGCGGCCTTGGCGGCGGACAGCGACGTAAGTTCATCCGAGTCGTGGAGCGGTTTGCCGGTGGCCTGTCCGATGCCCGCGATCTTGATGGGCGTATCGGTGAAATTATGGGCGATCTCCTCCGACACCAGCAGCACGCAGGCCGCGCCGTCGGTGATCGGTGCGCAGTCGTATAGGCGCAGGGGCCAGGCGATCCAGGGATTGGCCTGGGCGTCGTTCAGGAAATCCATGTCGGTCTGCCAATCGGGCGCCGTCTGTCCTCGCTCTTGGGCCCGCGCCTTGCGGCGTTCCATCATCTCCGTGACCGTCTGTTGGAACTGGGCCTTGGGATTGAGAGCGCCGTTGCTGTGGTTCTTGATGGCGACCTTCAGCAGGTGGTCCAGGTTGGTCTCGTAGCGGTCCATGTGAGCCTTGGCGATGGCGCCGAAGATGCCAGGGAAGGTCATTCCGGCCGGCACCTCGTAAAGGCCGTCGGCCGCCGACGCCAGAACGTCAGTGACATCGTTTGTGGGCAGGTTCGTCATCTTCTCCATGCCGCCCACCAGCACGACGTCGTACATGCCGCTGGCGATGGCCATCACGCCTTCCCTGAGGGCGCTGCCGCTGCTGGCGCAGGCGTTCTCGATGCGGGTGACGGGAATCGGGGTGATGCCCAGCCAGTCGGCCACGATGGGCGCGGTGTGGCCCTGATGCTCAAAGAGGTCGGAGGAGTAGTTGCCCACGTAGGCGCACTCGATATCTTGGATGTCAAAACCGCGGTCCATGCTCTGGACCATGTCTTGGAAGGCCTCCACGAACAGGTCTCTGGAATCCTTGTCGGCGAACGCCCCGAATTGGGACAAACCGGCGCCCACTATGGAAACCTGGCGTGCCAACTGTCGCTTCTTGCTGATCGTGGCCATTGGAAACTCCTTGACTTGAATGGGCAACGGGCTTTTATCGATGTATGGAAATGGAACTGGCTTGGACCAAGTAATTAGGCCAACATCAGGCGCCGGCCTTTTGGCTCAGGAACAGCGTCGCCAAACTCGACCGCCGTGTCTATCCAGAGTTGGACTGCTTCTTGAGCGCTTGCCAGTGCCATTTCTTGGGATTTTCCGTGAGCGATACAGCCGGGCAATTCCGGCACCTCAGCTACGAAGATTTTATCTTCGTCCGACCAGTAAAGGATTATTTCATACTTGTGCATTAGCCCTCATCGGCGAACCCATGCCGCAAGATTATTGCTCTAACTTGGCGGACTTGGTACACCTTTGCTTTGCTGCCTTCACGTTGCAGGTCGATGCGGTCTTCCACTCCGTCTTTCCGGAAGATATGGTGACTGCCTCTTATCCTTTCCTCGAATCCCAATCTCAACAGCAACAAACGCAGGCGGTTGAATTGGATATTAGAATCTGATGCGCGTCCGAGTATCCGGAATAAGGTCCTGCCGCTGGTTGGCACTTCTCCGCCTACAGCCATTATCCTGGCGTTTGGGATTGCCAGTCAACCGATTTTCGTTGGCCGCTAGATACCCCTTGATCGCGCCTTAGGGCATTAGCCCATCGGGGACAAGGGAATCATGGGCACAGATTTTAATATTTAGGAAGGCCGGTTGATGCGCTCTTGTTCCCTTTCCTCAGCTTTGTCCCTTAAGGGCCGGCCTTTGTCCGGTTCCGGGTCCTTTATCACGCCGTACGTTTCCAGCGCTTCGTGGCCTTCGGGGAGATACTCAGTGATGGGGTAGCCTTCCTTGTTGACGAACAACAGGCAATGGCAATATTTGTAGATCTGCATGTCGTCGCAGGCGCAGATCCAGGTGCGATGTTTTATCTCTTCGTTTTTGTCCGGGTAGAAGCGGCAAGGGCATAACGGGCGCCCAACCTCGTCTATATTCTGGGCTAGACCGAGGATGACCTGCTCTGTTACCCCTTCGACAGGAGAGACGTAGGTGCCGGACTTTTCGGTGAATTTATCAACGAAGACCCTCATCCGTTGGATGGCTTTCTCGCTAGGCCTGTCTGCCATGTGATTATTCCTTCCGGCACGGTGGCCGTTAATCGTTTGAATCACTGTTGTTGGATGTTGTTGATGGTTGGAGGATTCGCAATCAAGCGGTAACTGCCCTGAATAATACTCTGAATCGTTAAAAATTGTGATCAACCAGCTCGCTAGATTCCCTTGATAACGGCCTCGCACATCCGCGCGCCTAGGAGCACCTCCGAGATCACGGCCGTCTCCCAGGTGGTGTGGAAATCGCGGACGCCGATGCCAACCGGGATGGCGGTGATGCCCTTCTCGATGAACACGTTGGCGTCGGAACCGCCGCCGGTGGTTTCCAGTACCGGCTCCAGGCCCATTCCCGACAGCGCCCGGCCGATCATTGCGACGGCCTCGCTCTTGGCGTCGATGTTGTACGCCTGGTAGGAGTTTACGATGTCCAGGTCGATCTTCGCCTCGGGATACCTGGATGCAACCTCGTCGAATACGCCACGGAACTTGCGCTCCACATCGGCCAACTTCTCGTTGCTCCGGCTCCGGAACTCGCCGTCTAGAAAGGCGTGTTCGGGGATGATGTTGCGCTTGAGGCCACCTTCCAGACGGCCGATGTTGGCCGTGGTCTCATCGTCGATGCGTTTGATTTCCGCTGTCATGCCCCACTGGAACCGTGATTTCAAATAGGGTTCCATGTCGCTAAACTGTTCTGGTCGGTTGCGGCCTGTGAAAATGGATTTTTTGTTTTTTTCATGCAAGGTATTATAAACGTGATACAGCTTTTCCTGCGCCGATGGTTTTCCTGAAATCAGATCCACGTCATCCAAAAGAAAATAGTCGGACTCCAGCAACCGGCTGAGATTTTTAGTGATTTCCTGCGTATTTTCTTCCGCAAATTTTCGGACAAAGTCCTGGCCATTGATGAAAATTATTTTTTTGTCGGGAAAATTTTCAGACACGGAATTGCCGATGGCCATCAACAGATGTGTTTTCCCCAGGTTCCTGCCACCATAGAGATAAAGCGTGTTGTAGGGAAGGTCTGTAGACGATGAAATTTGCCGGGCGGCTTGCAAGGCAAACCGGGAACCCTCCGATTTCACAAAGTTGGAAAATTTAAACTCGGGGCGCGAAGGGAAATCCAGTATGAGTTGCCTTGACAAGGGACTCGCCTCAGACATGTTTAACCCGCTACGCCCCACTACGTGGGGAGGAAGAGTGGGCTACGCTCGCTCCGCTCACCAGCCCGCCACGCGGGGAAGAGGTACGGGCTGACTTGTGTGATATCCGTT
>JACZYV010000202.1:0-4620 GCA_022570905.1 Chloroflexota bacterium | reverse complement strand
CGCGGAGGCCCACCGTTACATGGAGACCAACGCCAATTTCGGCAAGATCGTGTTGACCATCAATTAGCCGCCGGCCGGCCATCCCGCGGCTCCTCCGCGGCTCTAGAGTGAGAGATGATATGCCAGAGATGCAGGCCCCGGAAAGGATCAGCCCCCAAGGTCCCGGCGGCTACCTTGAGATCATGAGCAAGGTTGTCTTTCAATCGGGGATGTCCTACAAGGTCGTCGATTCTAAATGGCCCGGAATCCGCGAGGCGTTCCATGATTTCGATGCCGTCAAAGTGGCCGGCATGACCCCAACGGAGATCGACCTGCTGACCCAGGACACCCGGGTTATCAGGAACCGCCGCAAACTGGAATCGGTGGTGAGCAACGCCGGGAGACTGTTGGAACTCGACTCTGAATTCAGCGGATTTCAGAGATACCTGCGCTCCCATGGAGACTTCCCCACGCTGGTCAAAGACCTGCGGAAGCAGTTCAAATTTCTGGGAGAGATGGGCTGCTATTATTACCTCTACGTCGTGGGCGAGGAGGTCCCGCCCCACGAGGAGTGGCGGGCCAGCCTCAAGAAATAAGCATATGAAGGGCCGATGAGATGAAACTAGAAGGGAAAGTTGCGCTGGTAACGGGCACCAGTCCAAACATCATGGGCGGCATCGCGGAGGGCCTGGCCGAAGAAGGGGCCGACCTGGTCTGTGTCGACATAAACCCCAGATACGCCGAACAGTGCGCTCAGTCGGTGATCGACGGCGGGCGGCGGGCCATCGCCATCACCTGCGATGTGACCGACGAAGCCCAGGTGACCGCGGCCCTAGATGAGGCCAAGGAAACTTTTGGCGGAGTGGATATCCTGGTCAACGGCGCAACGGTGTTCAACTGGAAGGGCGTTTTGGACATGCCCGTGGATGAATGGAGGCGGCAGACCGACGTGATGCTCACCGGCGCTTTTCTGTTCACCAAGTTCTCCGCCAAACAGATGATCGGTCTTGGCCGGAAGGGCAATATGATCAACATCATCTCGACGGCTGGCCACCAGGGCGAACCTGGCAACATCGGCTACGGCACTTCCAAGGGTGGGCTGCTGAATTTCACCCGCTCGGTCGCCATGGAGTTGGCCGAATACGGGATCAGGGTGAATAGCCTCACCCCCACCGCCACCGACCGGACGGAAGGCTTGGCGCGGGCCAAGCGTTGGGGCGTAGAGTGGCCTGGGCCCAGGTTGGGACAGCGTTCGGGTGGTTGGCCGGCCGACCCGAGCACATTGTCGCCGCTTCAGAAGCTGCCCAGCCCCAGCCATTACGCCAAGGCGGCGGCGTTCTTGGCCTCTGACGAAGCCGAGATGATCACCGGTTTCGACCTGCGGGTCGATGCCGGGGCTATCTCAAAATACTGGATCTGGGACCCCGGCGCGGCAGCATCTCAGGGCTGATTCCCGGCACGCCGCATGGGCTATAATGCCCAAGTCATATGGATACACCCAAGAGCCAACCCCTCGAGAGGTGAAAAGATGGCGGAGATCTTTGGCGCAGGCTTAACCCACTACCCGGCGCTGATCGCCCACGACGAAGACAAGTTGTATCCCCTCCTCAGGACGTTGAAGCAAGACGAGCGCCTGCCCGAGAAGCTCAAAGACCCCATGAACTGGCCCGAAGCCATGCGGGTGGAGTTTGGCGATGATGAAGGCTTGGCAGCGGCCCAGAGGCACCGGGAACGCTTGGTGGGCGGGTTCCGCAAAGTCAGACAAGAGATTCAGGCCTTCAACCCGGATTTCGTGATCATCTTTGGTGACGACCAGTACGAGAATTTCCGGGAGGATGTCATCACTCCGTTCTGTGTACTGGCTTACGAGGAATTCAATTGTTCACCCTTCACCAGGGCTGACGGGTCGGCCCGGCGCAACGTTTGGGACGAACCCGCGGACAAGGTTTTCCATTACAAAGGACATCCGGAGGCGGCCAGATTGCTGACCTCCGGACTCATCAACCAGGGTGTGGACATGGCCTATGCCTACAAGCCGCTGCACGAGCCGGGCTTGGCCCACGCCTTCATCAACACTCTGTTGTACCTGGATTATGACCGCGAAGGGTTCGGCATCCCGGTGGTGCCCATCGCCGTTAACTGCTATGGCCGCGGAGTCGTAAGCCAACGGGGAGGCGCGCTGCCCGTTAAAGTGAACGGTGTCGCTCTCGAGCCAGACCCGCCCGGCCCCACCCCCAAGCGTTGCATGCAAGTGGGAGCGGCCCTGGCCCGCGTGCTCAAAGAGAGCCCCTACCGGGTGGCGCTGGTGGCCTCGTCAAGCTGGTCACATGCGTTCCTGACCGCCAAGAACAATTACCTTTGGCCCGATACCCCGTCCGACCGGGAGATGTTGTCCGATCTTAAAAAGGGCAACTACGCGGCCTGGAGCGAACGCACCACCGCTCAATTGGAAGACGCAGGCCAGCATGAGCTGCTCAACTGGGCCTGTCTGCTGGGGGCCATGGAGGAGTTGGATGCCAAGCCCGATTACGTGGAATGGGTGGAGACTGACGTTCTAACCTCCAACAAGTGCTTCGCCACGTTTAAGACTTAACTGGAGTTCTGGAAGATCGACCCGTGATCGATCACCCTAACCGATCCAAAAAGAGGTATGAGATGCCCTTAGACCCACAGGTAAAACAAGTCATGGAGAGCGTGGCTGCCCTGGGGCTGCCGGCAGCCCATACCGTCAGTCCCGAGGAAGCCAGGGCTAACGCCAAGGTCCGGCCCCGCGCTCCGGGACCGGAAGTGGCCAAGGTGGAAGACCGGACTATTCCCGGCCCCGATGGCGGTCTTCCGGTACGTATCTATACGCCTGAGGGCGCCGGCCCCTTCCCCATCCTGGCCTGGTACCACGGTGGCGGCTGGGTCGTCGGCGACCTGGAATCCGCCGACGCCTCCGCCCGTAACCTGTGTGTGGGCGGGAACTGCGTGGTCGTTTCGGTGGACTACCGTTTGGCGCCGGAGACCAAGTTTCCCGGCCCCGCCGAAGACTGCTGGGCCGCAACCACCTGGGCGGTCAAGAATGCCGCCAGCATCAACGGAGACGCTTCCAGGCTGGCCGTCGGCGGCGACAGCGCCGGTGGCAACCTGGCCGCGGCCATATCTCTGATGGCGGCGGACCGGGGCGGTCTGGAGATCGCATTGCAACTCCTGGTGTATCCCGTAACCGATGCTGACTTCAACACCGTCTCCTACGGTGAAAATGGCGATGGCTACTCCCTGACCAAGGCCACCATGCAGTGGTACTGGGACCATTACCTGAGCAGCAGCGAGGACGCCTCCAACCCCTACGCGGCCCCGCTCCGGGCCAAGAGCCTGGCCGGGCAACCGCCGGCCCTGGTGATCACGGCTGAATACGATCCCCTGCGTGACGAGGGCGAGGCCTACGCCAAGCGCCTCCGGGAAGCCGGCGTCGCGGCCACCGCCACCCGGTACGACGGTATGATCCACGGCTTCTTCAACATGGGAGCGGTGGTGGATAAAGGCCGGCAGGCGGTGGAAGAGGCATCCGCTGCCCTGCGGAACGCATTCGCCCGGTCCGGAGCCCCCAGCGCCGCGGACTGACCAGCCCCGTCACCGATACCAGCCAAAGAAAAGACCACCGCGGATACGCGGCGGCCATTTCCCGAAATTTTCCGGCACAGAATTTGCATCTTTAAGAGGTACGCCATGACTACATCCACTGCCGTCAGCGTCACCATTTGGTACGACTACACTTGACCCTATTGTTACGTCGGCCTGGGCAGGCTCGACATGTTGTCCAAGGAACTGTCCTTTCAGGTGGACCGCAGACCGTATCTGCTGGCGCCGGACCGTCCCCCGGAAGGCGCGCCGCGCCGTCTATTCGACGGAGAGACCGAAACGGAACTTAATCCGGAGATGCAGGAACGGGCGAGGGGCGTGGACCTGGTCATGCGCCGCCCTCAGTGGTCCCCTAATACCATGCGGGTCCACGAGGCCACCGTCTACGCCAAGGAAAAGGGAAAGGACGGGGAATTCCACCACCTGGCGGCCCAGGCTTACTGGGAATCTGGCGTCGACCTCAACGACCTGGATGTATTAAAAGGCTTCGTGGAAGCCGCCGGCATGGATTGGGGAGACCTGGGCCCCCGGATCGAGTCCGGTGAGTTCCGGGAGGCTGTTATGCGTGAGTACGAAGCGGCCAAAGAGAAGGGAGTGGCCGGCACTCCCACCTACATGATCGGCGGCGAACTCCACCGGGGCGATGTGAGCATCGACGAACTGCGCGAGGCCATCAAGTCCGCTGCTGCCGGATGAACTACCTGATCGACTCGCCGGACGCCCGGCCGCAACGGCGCATGGCGGTGACCTGTGCCCTCTGACGGCACAGTGCTGGTCATCGGGGCGGGCATCTTCGGGCTGACTGCCGCGTTGGAGCTACAGCAACGCGGGCACCAAGTTACCGTCGCCGACCCCGGCCCGGTCCCCCATCCCCTGGCGACCTCCAACGATCTCAGCCGCATGGTACGGGCCGATTACGGCTCCGATGGTCTGTATTCAACGTTGTGCGCCGATGCGATAGAGGGATGGCGCCGCTGGAACGCCGGCTGGGGCCGGGACCTGTTCCACGAAGACGGC
>JACZYV010000052.1:0-17163 GCA_022570905.1 Chloroflexota bacterium | reverse complement strand
AGCAAGGAATCACCACAATAAATTTATTTCAGTCGTGGATAAGCCCTGACTCTACAGCGCTAACGGTCAGATGCGTGTAAATCATCTGCTAGGCAGGCAGACAGTCTCCGAGCGACCTCCTATAGAATCCCTAGTATCAAGACTCATCAACAATCGCCGGCAGCTTCATTGTGAACGTTGACCCTTTGCCGGGTTCGCTTTCAACCAGCACTGTGCCGCCCATCATCTCGCAGAAGTGGCGGGTGATGGCCAAGCCCAGACCTGTACCACCGAATTGGCGAGTGGTTGATCCTTCTTCCTGAGCAAATGCCTCAAAGAGCCGTCCCATCTGTTCATCGGTCATCCCAATACCTGTGTCACCTACGGCGAAGTTGACCCACTCTTGACCGTCTTCGGTATATCGGCTAACGGTCAGTGAGATAGTTCCCTGTTCGGTGAACTTGGAGGCGTTATCGATCAGATTGAAAAGGCATCGTTTTATTTTTGTGGTATCAGCGTGGATTGAGCCCACCGAGTCGGGGCAGTCTATTTCCAGCACGTTAGAGTTCTTTTCCACCAAGGTTTGCATGGTGGTTGCGACGTCTTGAATCATGGGCTCTACGGGGAAAGTCTCCAAGTAGATGTCCATGGCCCCTGCCTCAATCTTGGAGACGTCTAGAACATAGTTAACCAAATTCAGCAGGTGCTTCCCTGCTCCATTGATCCGCTCTAGGTCCTCTTTAAATTCTTCGTTGTCTGAGTCTTCGGCTTCTTCCTGGAGCATCTCGCTGTAGCCGATGATGGCGTTCAGAGGGGTGCGCAGATTGTGGCTCATGTTGGCCAGGAAATGCCTCAGGGTATCGTTGGCTTCTTCGGCATCGTCCCGCGCCCGTTCCGCCTCATCCAAGAGCCGTGCCTTCTCCAGGGCCAGGGCTGCCTGGTCGGCAAAGGCAGATAGAAGGGAGACTTCGTCTTCGGTGAATTGTCTGATTTGTTGGTCCAACAAGAGGAGCGTGCCGATGGACCGGTCATTGGCCACTAAGGGGATTCCGACTGCACTATGAAACCCATGCTTTTGCATTAACGCTCGTGTCTCGGGAATCAACCGTTCACTGCTTGAGATATCAGGGATAGTTGTAGGTTTCTTGCTATCCAGTACACTCCCAGCTAAGCTCCCTTCACCCATCGGTATCAGTTGAACGCTCTCAGCAGCATACGCAGCTGCGGCTTCGGTTGCAGCTGCCATCACCATAACGTCGCCGTCCAATATCCGAATGAAGGCGGCGGGTGTGCCGACTAGCCGGGCCGCCTCGTTCACGATCAGGTCCAGTACCTCACCCGTATCGTGGACATTTGCAAGTAGGTTGGAGACTCGGTAGAGGGCGTCCGAGCGTTCCTCGCTCCTCCGCAAAGCCTCTTCAGCCCGTTTTTGCTCGGTTATGTCTTTTATTATGCCGATTGTGCCAATGACGGCGCCCCTGTCGTCGCGTAGGAAGGAAACGGAGGTGTAGCCCTCAAACCAACCACCATCCTTCTTGCGGATGGTTATCCCGTAGTTGACGACCTGTCCCTCTCGTTGGAGCAGCTCCATGAGCGAACTAGCCTCTTCGTAGCCTCCCTTATATTTCTCCGCTACACGGGTTCCCAGTACTTCCTCTGCCGCGTAACCTGCCTGTTTTTCGGCCCCTGGGCTCCAGTATGTTATCCGCCCGGAGAGGTCCGTCGTGAGTATGGCGTCTGCCGACTGCTCCGCAATATCCCGGAAAGCATCCTTGCGTCCCCGGAGTTCCTCTAGCTCGTCAATCAGCTGCTTCTTGGTTTTTCTCTGGTCGTTCATACGGTATCTGCCTAGAAAGTTGCCGGTATTATGACACGATTCAGTAAGGCGGTGCGCATGACCGTTGTTACACTGAATACATGCCACCAATAGCCTGAGGAAGTCCACCAGAGCCGTAAGGGAACCACCACGCCTATGTGTGGGCAGAAAGTTAGCAGGCTCGGAGCACAAGGGTAGGGCGAGGGGGTAGGGCTTACGTTCTGGCGCGATCCCTATATATGGATGGTCCGACGGCATTTTTTAAACAAAAGGAGTTTGTCGCTTGGCACAGGGCTGCAATCCCTGATGTCTTCCTAGGGCTTAGTTCTGACTCGTTCTTGTTCCAAAAGCGGCGTTGCAAGCGGTCCTACTCAGTTGCAGGGATCGCTGCCGTGTGTCAGCAGGCACGGAGTTAACGGCGCCCTAACCGGATGTTCGGGTGATTGCTTCGTTTGGACTCGTTGGCATTCCAAAAGAGTTTCCAGGTCGCCCGGCTAAGAGTTGCTTTTGTCCGCATTGTCCGCCATAGAAAAAGGGCGGCCATCATTTCGAGTCTGTCGGGAAGTGAAAAAAGGGCAGGAGAACGCCATGAAGCTAGCAGCAGCGGCAGTAATGGTCTTGTTGGTACTGGCGGTGGCATGTGGGTCTTCCGCCCAGGTGCCGACTGCGGCGCCCGAAGGTTCACCGGAGCGGATTTTCCAAGAGGCGGTTGGCCCGGAGGAAGTGAGTGCCGACCAAAGAGATTTAGAGCTTCTGGCTATTGAGGTCCGGTTGATGTGGGGCCGGATCGCCAAAGAAACTGACCGAATTACCGCCTTGGAGCAAGCAATTACGGAACTCCAACAGCAGGTCGGGATGAAGGACCTCATTTATGGTTCGGTACAAGGTTCAAGGGGACTTCAAATCCGTTATGCCTCGTGACGAGCGGGGTAGGTGGGATCGACTCCCCCGAACTCCCGACAATACAGGCAACCGCAATAAAACTTGAACTCTACTAATCATTGCCCCTATATTGTGATGGTCGGGACCATACGCATTCGTTAAAAAAGGAAACTACTATGCCGTTTTACACCAAAGGCGATGTCACCATCCACTATGAGGAGGCCGGGTCTGGTTTCCCGCTTCTGGTCACGCCCGGCGGGGGCTTGGACTCTACGATCAGCAAATGGCCTGGCCAAGTGTTCAACGCCATGGAGGTGTTCAAGAACGACTTCCGCTGCATCACGATGGACCAGCGCAACGCCAACGGCGGCGAGTCCACCGGACCCGTCCAGGTCGATGACCCGTGGGGAGCCTTCGCCGACGACCAACTGGGGCTGATGGACCACCTCGGCATACGGGAGTTCTTCTTCATGGGCTACTGCATCGGTGGCCCGTTCGCACTCAAGCTCATGGAACGGGCGCCCGGTCGCGTCGCGGCCGGCGTGCTCTGCCAGCCGGTCGGCCACAACTCTAAGTTCCCCGACGCCATGTACGACTCTGGCCGTGATATCTGGGCGCCTGCACTGTTAGCCCGGCGGACCGACTTGAACATGGAGACCGTCGATGCGTACCTGCACAACCTTTACCGGGTCGATTCCGACTTCGTGTACAGCGTGTCGCGCGACTTCGTTCGTTCGTGCCAAACGCCGATGCTAGTCATGCCTGACGACACGCCAGCGCACTCGTACGAGGCTGCCATGGAGGTAGCGGAGTTGGCGCCAAAAGCCGAGGTGACGGTGTATCCATGGAAAGAGGAAAAGGACGTGCTCGCCAAGACGATAAACCAGGTGCGCGACTTCCTCATGGCGCATCAGACCGCAGCGGCTAAGTGACTCAATCGTCGCTTGCAATAACAGCCCAGCGTTCCATGCTGAGGTCTCGGTCTGCAAAGAAGAAGGCGCCGGAGTTCGTAAAGATCCGGAATGCCGTCAGGACCATGGTGGGATACAACGAGACCTCAGTGGCGTAGAACTGGCGTTGCTTCAGAACTGTGTGGAAGTGCGCCTAGCTCGCTGGTCTTGGCTTTAGATATAGAATTGTGCAGTTGAATCGGTAATCTATCGCTTCTTGGCACATCCACTTCGAGTCCAACATCCCTCAGGCTCAAGCGAAGGGCTTTATTCATGGTCCGTTGGGAAGATATCCATCCAAATGAACAGGCAACTCTAAAGGAGCGGTTGGCTGGAAGATATACGCCGCCCTTTGAACGGACACCTTGGGTTGAAGCTCCGCGATTGATCGATGCCCGGGTTGCCATCGTGACCACAGCTGCGATCCATCGGTCAGATGACCGGCCATTCACTGGCCACGAGGGAGATTATCGAATCATACCCGGCGATATCGATTATAAAGATCTGGCGATGACCCATTCCAGCACCAATTTTGACCGCAGTGCCTACCAACAAGACGTCAATGTGTGTTTTCCCCTGGACCACCTGAGGACCTTGGTTGACCTCCAGGAAATAGGGTCCGTCGCGGATTGGCACTATTCTTTCATGGGATCAACCGCGCCGGAACGGATGGAACCTGCCGCAAGAGAGGTTTCACAACTCCTTATCGGAGACAGCGTCAATCTTGTCCTCCTCATACCGGTTTGACCCAATTGCACTTACGCCGTGGGCGTGTTGTCGCAGTACATAGAAAGGGCCGTGAACGACGGCGGCGCCGGCATCGCGACGGTGCAAGTGAGCCTGATCAGGCCGGTTTCAGAAGCGGTGCGGCCGCCTCGAGCAATGTGGGTACCATTCCCATTTGGCCGACCATTTGGTCCGCCTGATCGACCAGATATCCAATCGGACGTATTACGCCAAACCTTGGGGCTGGTCGACCAGCCTGCCGCTCCCGTATTACTTGACTATCCAGACACGCTTATCGACGACATCCCAACTGAGGAGGAGGGTTGGTCCTGCCCCGTGACTTTTCCTAACCCTGAACCAAAGACCGAGTCAGAATCACTAAAAGCCCAATTGCGCACAGAAGCTCAACTGCTGAGGCCGTGGTTCGACGAGGGCCTCCGCGAACGGGGCCGCACTACCGTCGGGACCAGTGGCAAGGGAGCCGATTCCATCGGCGAGATGCTTGAAATATTGGTGGCATTCTCCGCAGACGCCGATATGACGATACCGGATGGCTACGATCACCCGATGCCCCGGTTGCTTCGTTATCTCACCGCCGATATCCGAGCTTTTTATACCGAGGCAGCAGTCTCAAAACCTGGCTCGAGGTTCCCTATGCCAGAGGATCTGGAAGATTGGTTTTTCTTGGCAACCATCGCAGGCGACGTCTTTTACCAGGTCCGCGAGAGGCTCTTGAGTGCGGATATGCTCGTCCTAATGGCTCAAGGACTGGATGACGCTGAAATCGATAGTCGTTTGGTGCTCATGGCAGGCACGACAACTCAAATGGCCGGCGAGGTCGTTTTTAAACCGGGGATAAGCCGCAAGCTGCTGCAAGAATCAGTTGAGGCGTTTCAAGCTGGTCTGGTGGGCCGCTTTGCTCGGAGTATCGTTCCGATCGCCATGCGTGACAGGCGCAGTGAACGGACGAAATTTACCGTTGCGTCTTGAACCTCAAATAATGATTTGCGCTTGAGTGCGCCTTGCCCCCAATGTTGGATAGACCACCGGTGTCACCGATTCGATCGAATGATGATTTACACCATGGCCAGGACAGACAATGACCTGCCTTCTGGATGCGTGCGCAACCCTTAGCTGGATTCAACATTGACGCTGACTCCCGGTGTTCTCTGACCGTGCGGCTACATCCTATCGTCAGGACCGTGCGATGGATGCGGTGGCGTGGCGGCCGGGTGGGAATCGCCAATGGCAATTCTGCGGGCCGGGACGGCTGCGTCGTGCCTTACGTCAGTAGATGACCCGGACGGCCCGGTGCGCTTTGGCGTCGGGCCCCCACGCCACGTCCGCGCTAACGCGCAATATCCACTTGACTTGAGCCTTACTTGCATGCGGCGGAGACGCGGCTGGGATCCTGATCTTAGCGCTAAGCGTCGTCGTTCCGGCTTCTACCTTTGTGTCCCGCCCGAAATGGGTTGCTTCAAGGACATACCGTTGCTGGCGACCGCTCCCGGAATCAACTTCGGTCCACCGGCCATGCGCCGGCTTGGTATCCCCGGCGTCGTCGTACAACCCTGGCGCGTCCCTGACGCGGTCTACCATATAACCGATAAATTCGCTGGACGGGGTTGACCGTTCACTTGCCGGCCTCTCATTCACAAATTCCACGTGAGACCAGCGCTCTTCACAGATGAGTTCCGCGTGCAGGCCGCGTATATTCACGCGGCGTTTGGCGGCCAGCGTGATCCTTATTTCGATCACCTCGCCCAGGCCGTACACCCGGTCCTCGAATCCCACGTCGATTTCCAGCGATTTAAACGGGTTCATGATGGTCCCAAGCATGGTGTTGGCCCTGGTCAATTCCCTGAATCAAACACTCCCTAAGCGTTCGGCGTATGGGATGTTTCGGAATGAAAAACGGTCTTCTGAGTGCGCCAACGCCGTTAATGCCGCAGGCCCAGATGGAATATTAGTCTAGGTCTGGGTAGCTGTAGCTTCTTGCCGGTTAAGCTTTGGCGCTCCGCGGCGCACGAATGCGAACCATACGGTGGTCGCCAGGCTGATGCCGGCCGCGCCCGTGATGGCCACTTCCCAACCCACCTGCCCGGCGGCCAGCGCCAGCGGAAAGGCCCCCATAAAATGGAGCCCCGGCGTGAACTGCAGCATCCCCATCACCCGTCCGCGCACCTCGGGGGGAGTCTCCACCTGGATCATCGTGGTGGCTAGAGGCCAGACCATCCCCACGCCCACCGTTCCTATCAGCATGAAAAGCACAAAGGTGGCCCAGAACCAATTCGACCAGGCGAACAGCGTAAGCACCACGGTGAAGACCAGCAAACTGAGCAAGAGCGCCCGGTAGACGTGGGCCCTGCTGATGGCCGGCAGCAGTAGACTGCCCGCCAGCGATCCGATGCCCGAGCCCAATAACAGCACCCCGATCCCCGCCGCGCCGGTCCCGAGGACGTCTTTGGCCATCGCCGGAACGACCTGCAAATGGGACATGCCGAATCCGCCGAAGGCGCAGGTGATGATGAGCACCGTGAGGACCACTGGATTTTTCTTGACGTAGACCACGCCGTCCGCGAAGTTTCTGAAAACGGACTGGGCCGCGGGGGGCAATGACCGGGGAATGGCCCCGATCCTGGATACGAAGACCACACTCACCAAGTAACATCCGGCGATGCCGAACATGCTCGCCCCCACGCCCCATACCTCGATTATGACCCCGGCCACGGGGGGACCGATCATGCGCCCCACGTGGACGGCCATGTTCTGCATCGCCACGGCGTCCAATATCGACCGTTGTTCGACCAGGTCGCCGATCATCGTCATCCTGGCCGGCATGCTCAGGGACTGGACAACACCCATCAAAAAGGCGGCTGTGTAGACGTGCCAGATGGCCACCGCGCCGGTGACCGTGAGGAATGCCAGCGCGGTGACGACTCCGCCCACCGTCGCTTGAGTCGCCATCAGTATGTAACGGCGGTCGAACCGGTCTGCGATGACCCCGGCCACCAGTAGGAATGCGACGTTGGGAATACCGTACAGAGTTATGACGAGACCCAGTTGGGCCGATGAGTCGGTGATCACCAGGACCAGCCAGCCCATCACCATGAACTGCGTGCCTTGGCCCAGTCCTTGGAGGGAACTGCTCAGCCAGTACCAGCGGAAATTTTTCTGGCGCCAGACCTCGGCCAGCCGGCCCCGGTAGGCCGCGACGCCAGACGCAGCCCGAGTAGTCTCATGAGTTTGCACCAAGTTAGGCTATCACAGCTAAAGCAAGGTCAGGGCGTCGTCAACGGTGGTAATTTCTTTTTGGGAGTGGGTTGTTGGAGATGGCCCGCTGACCGGAGGTACGGGTCAGGTGCGTTCCATGGCCCTATGACATCACGAGGGCGGGCTGTAGAATGTCGGATGCCAATTCAAACCCACCACGGAGCAAAACATGGACGTATACCAAGCCATAAAATCCCGCAGAACCGTGCGGGATTACAAGCCGGACCCTATTCCTCAAGAGTTGGTCCGGAAGATCCTGCAGGCCGGGCGGTGGGCGCCCAGCTCCAGCAATACCCAGAAATGGCACTTCATCGCTGTCCAGGACAGGGATACCCTTACGGCGCTGGGCAAGATCGCCACCCACGGCCCGTTCGTCGGACAGGCCCCGCTGTGCATCGCGGTGTTGATGGACGACGCGCCCCGGCCCCAACTGGACGCCGGCAGGGCGTTGCAGCAGATGGAGCTGATGGCCTGGTCGGAGGGCGTGGGGATGTGCTTCGTGGGCGTGCGCGAGGACGACCAGCAAAAAGCGATAAAAGAACTCTTGGGTATCCCGCAAAGCATGGAGTTGATCACCTTATTGCCCTTCGGCTACCGGGCCGACACCCCCGAAGCGCCGGGGACGCCCCGGAAGGCAATGAACGAAATCATCCATTGGGAGCGCTTCGGCGAGACGGCGCAACCCCAGTAGACCTGAACGCCGGCGATGGCCGGTATGGGGCTATCCGGGCAGATCGGTGATCAACACCCACATGGGCAGGCTGCCCACGGCATGGGTCTCCAGGCGGGTCAACGCCCCGGATTGCTGATCGACGCGGAAGCCGGTCAGGTTGCCCGTCTCCAGGCCGGTCACGTATAGGAAATTCCCCGTTGGGTCCAGGCTGAAGGCCCGGGGTACCGGGTCGACCTCGGTCCAGCCCGTGGCGGTCAACAACCCTGTCGCTGCGTCGATGGCGAATGAGGCGATACTGTTATGGCCCCGGTTTCCAACGTATAGATGCGTTCCCGAAGGGTGCATCTGGATCTGAGAGCAAGAGACGTGCCCGGTATAGTCCGCCGGCAAGGTAGTGATCGTCTGGACGGCCCGCAGCGTCCCCTTTGAACTGTCCAGCGCATACACGGTCACGCTGCCATCCTGCTCGTTGGAGACGTACATCAAGTCCTTGCTGGGGTGGAAGCGGTAGTGCCGGGGGCCGACTTCCTCCCCCTGACCGACGATCAAGGGGTCGTTGGAAGTCAGGTGGCCGGTCGCCGCGTCGAACCGGTACTGGTAGATGGCGTTCACCGCCTCCTGCCGGTCCACCGGCAAACGAGCGATCCCGCCGGACCCGTTGGCGATATGCGGCAAGAAGGCGTACCGGTTGGACGGGTCGGTCATGAAACAATGGGCCCCGGAGCCGGTCTCCAGCCACTCGGCCGCCGCGCCGCCCACCGCTCCGGTCTCATCGATGGGATGGACCGCGCAACGGCCGGCCTGGTAGTAGGCGGAGAGCACGTACCGGCCGGTGTGATCGGTCGACAGATAGCACGGCTCGCCGCCCAACTCGACATCCCCGGTGGGCGTGAGGTCGCCGGTTTTTTGATCGATGGCGTAGCTCGACAAAACAAGTCCGTCACGCCTCCCAACGTAGAGCGCGGTGCGTGCGGGATTGAATGTCATGGGTGCGGGACCGCCGGCTATCTCGACCACGCCGTTAGGCTCAAGACTGCCGGTCTGAGGGTCCATCAGGAACCTGACGATCCGGTGATCGCCTTGCAGCGAGACATACATCTGATAGGGCATTAACACGCCTCCCGTGGGGCTGGTCCGGCGATATTACACAAAAATCCCGGCACAGGCAAAATCCGATAGGTATAATTTCGACTATGCCGTTCCTGTCCCCACTGGCGTTTCTGGTACTGGCCGCCGTACTCTTGCTGGGCTGCGCTCAGTCTGAGCCGGCCACGTCCGAGCCTGCGCCGGCGACGGATATCCCGCCAAACCCCGCGGCAGCCGCCACAACGGTCCCGCCAGCAGAAGGGGTCTGGAGACCCTCACTCAACACAAGCTGGCAGTGGCAGCTCAACGGACTGCCCATCGACCGCTCGGTCGAGGTTGAGATGTACGACATCGATCTTTTCGACAGCGACGCGGCCACTGTATCGGCGCTGCAGGCCCAGGGCCGTAAGGTGGTCTGCTACGTCAACGCGGGTGGGTGGGAAGATTGGCGGCCGGACGCGGCCCGCTTCCCCGAGGGAATCATCGGCGCCAATCTGGACGACTGGGAGGGCGAGCGGTGGCTGGACATCCGGCGCATCGACCTGTTGGGGCCGGTCATGGAAGCCCGTATGGACTCATGCCGGGCCAAGGGCTTCGATGGCATCGAGCCCGATAACGTGGACGGGTTCTTGAACGACACCGGGTTTCCCCTGACCTACGCCGACCAGCTTGAGTACAACATCTGGCTGGCCGAAGCCGCCCACGCCCGGGGACTTTCCATCGGCCTCAAGAACGACATGGACCAGATACCGGACCTGCTCCCCTATTTCGACTGGGCGCTGAATGAGGAATGCTTCCAGTACGACGAGTGCGAAACATTGTCGCCCTTCATCCAAGCCGGAAAGGCGGTATTCAATGTCGAGTATGGTCTGAAGACCAGTGAGTTCTGCGCCGAGGCCGAGAGATTGGGATTCAACTCCATGAGGAAGAACCTGGACCTGGACGCCTGGCGGGAACCATGTGACTAACTCCGGATTCCTGCTAGCAATAATCTGAAGTTTTCCCCTCTACTCCGGTGGGTAGAGAGCGCAACGTCTGACCGTCGGTTCCGGGCAGGTAGTCGAAGAAGCACACGCCGTATTGGCCGAATTCTTTGTCATTGGCAAACGAGTCAGCCCAGGCCGGGTCTGGCGTGACGTTATTGGGCTGCCGCACGTCGTACAGGCCAAAGTCAACAAAGATGTTTGAAGGCGGGACACCCACCGACGTTCCGACGACCTCTCCTTGCTCTACCCACAGCGGTGGACTCATGAAGGTCGTCCGGCTATCGGTGGTCACGGGGCCAGTGATGACTTGCAGCGCCTCCTCGATCTTTGGGGCCAGCCCGCTCACGTGGTCAAAGCGGTAGAAGAAACCGCATGGCGAGGAAAAGAATAGCAATATCTGTTCTTCATTACCCTCCAGATATCTGGCAGCCTGCACCAGATGGGCGCTAATCGGGGCCCGGACAATGATGCTGTCTGCACTGCTGGAATCAAAGCGGAACCCGCCGTGACCTTTGTAGCCGCCACGGGATTGGCCGGGCCACAACGCCGAAGTCACTTTGCTCATGTCCACCGGCGTCTGCAGCACGAAGGGGTCGGAGCAAGTTGGCGGCGTGCCTTTGGGCGCCCAGGCTGTCCCGTTGAACCTCCATATCGGCCTTGAATCGCCGCTTCCGGAGCCTGAAGGAGAGTCGTGGCTCGCCGTCTGTGGCGTTGGCTGAGGCGGCGGAGTCGGTTCCGGAGTGGCGGTTGCAACAGGGGGTTCCGTACCCGACGCTTGCCGCTGATCTTCCGTTTGTTGGGGCTCTGGGGTTTCGCCGGCTCGCTCGATCATGACCGGACCTGGCGTCACCGTGGGCTGGAGGACCTCAGTTGCCGGCGGGACTTCAGCGCTCACCACGGCAGCGCCAGTGGCAGTTGGGACCATCGTGGGGGTAGCCGACGGAGCGGGTGTGACGGTAGCCGGGACCGGCGGTTGGGAGGCCGCTCCTCCACATGCGGCTAGAGATAACGATGCGACTGCGAGAACTAGACCAGATACGAACATTCGCAAGCTCATGGACCGATGCTAGCAAAATCCGGGCGTTAGTTCGAACCGAGGCGTGGGTACGGGGGCAAGAAATGTTCCCACGCACGCTTTCTGGCATCTGATCTGGCCTGCCCCACACCCTGCGGCCCATATGTGCATCGAATTAATTAGCCGGCGCCGTTGACTCCGGTTGAATCGGAGTTAACCCTGGCTCTCATAATTTTTTGACTTTCTGACGGAGCGTGATCCATGTCCAATAAACGAATTGGCGGGTTAGGATTAATCGTCGGGGCCGCCGCCCTGATCGCAGTGGCCTGCGGCGGAGGGGACGACGATGTCAGCGTCACCGCCTCCCAACCGGCCACCGCCCCCGTCGCCACCGCCGCGTCCAATACGGCGACGCCGCTGCCCGAGACCACTTCACCGCCCGCAACTACCTCGTCGAGATACTCATGGGTGGTGAGTGAGGTCGATAGCAAAGGGGCCAAGCCATCCATCGCCGTGGACGCTTCAGGCATACCCCACATCGCATTCATGTCTGAGGCCAACCCGGGTTTCCTCAAAAGCGCGGTCCTGGACGGGGGCGCATGGGAGGCGACTACGGTAACCACCGGATACCTCTACGGCCCGCTGGACATCGCGCTGGATTCGGACGGGTCTCCCCACATCGTCTGGCACAACCACGACAATGAAGACGGAAGCTATGGCAGGCTAGACAATGGAGATTGGGTCACCACCGATATCCAGAGTTCCGGGCACGATGGATGGGACATAAACGTGGCCATCGACTCCACCGGGTCGCCCCACGTGCTGGCGGTGGACCCGTCCCAATTCGGAAGTCAAAACGGCCTCGAGTACGCTACCTTGGATGGCGGCGCCTGGACAGTGGAAAAGGTGGGCACCGGACGTCTGCCCTATGAGTTCGGCAACGACATAGCCCTCGATTCCCAGGACCGCCCACACATCGTGTGGTTCGATAGCCAGACCCAAGACCTGAAATACGCCCTGAGGGACTCCGGCGGTTGGACCATATCCACGGTCGACTCGGCGGGCGACGTTGGCCGTTACCCTTCGCTGACCCTGGACCGGGACGGCAACCCGGTGGTCAGCTACTACCAGACCCTGAGTGAGTCCAGCGGCGTCATCAAGCTGGCCCGGTGGGACGGCAGCCAATGGAACACTCAACGCATCGATCAGCTGGACGACGTATTTCCCGGATTCTTCGGCGCCAGAAAGAACAGTTCGGTCATACTGGACGCCGATGGCAACCCCATCGTCGCCTACTCCGACGAGTCGGTGGTCAGGCTCGCTTCGTGGAATGGGGAGAACGGCGGCTGGAACATCGAGACGGTGGCGACCGCGGATAAAGAACCCCTGGGCCAACAGGTCTCCATGGCGCTGGATGCACAGGGGGTGCTCCATATCACCTTCGCCGATGTCAGCCGAAAAGGCGGGCCGGGAGTCCTGGGCACGGTGATGTACGCGCGGGGCGTACCGTCAGCGGCGGCCAGCGTCATTGGGAGCGGCGCCGGTTCAGGCGGGTGACCGGTTATCTGGGCAACCCAGCCCACAAACAGAGTGGGTAACATGAGTCATCCCGGAGTTTGGCGGGTAGATGCCAGCGAAGAAGGATTGCAGCGCAAGCCACTGAAAGCACGTGGGCGGCGGTCTGCCATTGAACATGGGCAGCGCCAATGCCGTCATTCCAGCTTTCGCCGGAATGACGGCATTGGCCCCAGAGTGTGGTCTCACTAGGAAACTCCGGGATGACTCATGTTTTTTTGGCGCGGTCCGAATACCCAAAATACCGAATGATCCGCCAGCACACGCACGCGGTTCCGGCCGGCGGAGGGCCTCGTTAATATCAAATATCGTAATATTGTATCTAGGTTAATATCTGATTAAGTGTTACATTAATGAGCGTGCCCCCCGCTGAAACCACCAAAACTAGCGCGTCGTCCATCTCCAGACTGAAAGAAACCCTCGCCTACCCCGGCTGGAAGGTGGTCGGCGCCTGTTCTTTCCTGGCCATCTTCGTTGGAAGCATCTTCGTCTACGGCTTCCCGGTCTTCTTCCTGCATATCCAGCGGGACTTGGAACTCAGCAGCGCCGCCACGTCATTGATCTTCGCCCTGTCCCGGGGTGAGGCCGGGATCGCCGGACCCATCACCGGCTGGATCGTGGACAAGTTCGATTCCAGGCCCATCATCATATTCGGCGGGATAATGGTCGGGGCGGGACTGGTCATCCTGTCGATGGTCCACACCTACTGGGTCTTCCTGGCCGTGTTCATCGGCATGGTGGCGGTGGGCAACAACACCAGCTTCGGCCAGACCTTCTTGGCGGTGATCAACCGGTGGTTCGTGAAACGCAAGGCCGTCGCCATGACCCTGGTCATCACTTCCTACACCATCGGCGGCGCGATCATGGTGCCCCTGCTGTCCCGGGGAGTGGAGGCCCTGGGCTGGCGGACCGTGCTGCTCTACGCCGGCATCTTCGTGGTTGTCCTGTCCGTCCCCACGTCGTTCTTCATCCGGCGTTCCCCCGAGAGCGTGGGGATCAACATCGACCAGTCTCCCGAGGCCCCGGACCGGCGGATGACGCCCGCCGGCATGGCCCGCGTCTCCGATGGCGACTTCGGGGTCAAAGAGGCGCTCAAGACCACCACTTTTTGGCTGATGCTGTCCGCCAGCTCCCTGCGCATCTCGGTGACCAGCGGGATCCTGGTCCACGCCATACCGATCATGGCCTGGCGGGGTCTCAGCGAGCAATCGGGGGCCGATCTCATCGCCCTGCTCTTCTTCATCGCCATCCCGGCCCGGCTGTTCTTCGGCCTCTACAACTCCGGGTTCCAGACCCGCTACATCCTATCGATGGGGATGGCGTTCGGGACCCTGGGATTGTTCACGTTGATATTCGTCGATTCCGGATGGGCGGTCTACACCTTCGTCACCGGAATGGCCCTGTTGGAGGGCGCCACCACGCTCAACTGGGTGCTGATGGGCCAGTATTACGGCCGGCGCAACTTCGCCACCATCATCGGCATCATCACCGCCGTCTACAGCGTCGGAATGCTGGCCTCACCCCTGTTCCTGGGCTGGCTGTTCGATCACACCGGCTCCTACCGCATCGGGCTGACGGTTTTTCTGGGGATGTACGCCTCCAGCGCCGTCTTCTTTCTCTTCAGTTCACGGCCTTCCCGGCCCGCCAGGGTCCTGCGCCCTTTGGGATAGGCCGGCGGGTAGACCGGGGGTAGGCCCCTTTTCCGGCGGACGGTGACTGATAAGATAAACCGTCAAACCGGACCGTTGGTCCGAACCCACCTTTGGGAGAGGAAGTTGGCCGCGACGATCATATTCGACCTGGGCGGCGTCCTGGTGCACCTGGACTGGGACAAGGTCTGCGCCCCGCTGGCCCGGCTCTCGGACTTGAGCCACGCCGCCGTCTTGAAAGAAGTCCAGAATGGGCCGATCGTCGAGTCGTCCATGTTGGGTCATCTCACCCCCCAGGAATTCCACCGGTCTCTCTGCGCCAAGATTCATGCGGACATAGCCTTCGACCCATTCATCGAGATCTGGAACGGGCTCCTCAGCCCCGATGAGGACATGGCGGCATTGGTGGAGGAATTGGGCTCGGACCACCGCCTGGTCCTCGCCTCCAACACCGACGCCATACATCTCGCATTCGCCCAAGAGCATTTCAGCGTCATGCAAGCCTTCGACCGGTTTTTCTTATCCTACGAGATGGGCCTGCTGAAGCCGGACCCGGCCTACTTCCAGCACGTGCTGGACGGCCTCCAAGTCCCACCAAGCGACTGCGTCTTCATCGACGACCGGCCGGAAAACGTCCAGTCGGCCCGGAACGTGGGCATGAACGCCCTGGTCTTCGAGTCCATCGGCAAACTCAAGTCGGACCTTAAAACAGTTCTTTGACCGGCAGCCGCCGATTAAATAGGAGCCAAGATGCCACAGTCCAACCCCGTTCACTATGCCGACGCCGGCCCTGATGTCCGGGCCGTGTACGACGACATCAAGGCCACCCGCGGCGTCGACGATGTCAACAACTTCTGGAAGCACATCGCCAACCATCCGCCGACGCTCAAGCGCACCTGGGAGAGCGTCAAGGATGCGATGGCGCCAGGGGCGTTGAGTTCATTGGTCAAGGAGATGGTCTTCGTGGCGGTCAGCGCCAGCAACGGCTGCGAGTATTGCCTCCGCTGCCACACCGACGCCGCCCGGAAGCAGGGCATGACCGGCGAGATGCTGGGCGAGCTGCTGGCGGTGGTGGGAGTGGCCAGCCAATCGAACATCCTGGCCAACGGCTATCAGATACCCCTCGATGAAGACCTAACGGACTGAACCGGTAGTAATTGTTCGCCAGGCCATGCCATGTAAACCCGGCTAGGCTATACTGTTGCCTCCCATATCCAGCCCGGAGGCCCAACCATGGTTGAGGTTTTTGTCCTGGGAGGAGGCACTCCCACGCCCACCGAGTTCCGGTTCGGCAGCGCCCACGCCCTGCGGATCGGCGACGAGGTGCTGATGTTCGACTGCGGCCCGGCCGCCACCCACAAACTGGTCAAGGCCGGTCTCTTCCCCACCCAGGTGGACAACCTGTTCTTCACCCACCACCACTTCGACCACAACATCGACTACCCCTGCTTCCTGCTCTGCCGCTGGGACCAGGCCGCCGGGCAGGGCCCAGAGTTGAACGTCTACGGCCCCAAGCTGACCGAGGAGATCACCCAGAAAGTCATCGGCGTCGGCGGGGCCTTCGAGTCCGACTGGCAGGCGCGGGTGAACCATCCCTACAGCCAGCAGGTGTTCGTGAACCGGGGCGGCACCCTGCCCCGCATCCCGCCCGACCCAGGTTTCCTCAATCGACCTGACATCACGGGCACGCACGCGACCGCACGCGTGTCGCCCAGGAAGCGATATTCTTCCTAAGCTTCCGCAAGATACCCCATGTAGCCATCCTGCGCAATAAAGAATATGTAACAAAAACCTAATTTCTTTCTCACATTGGTCGTAGGGGGAGTTGTATCCAACTTCAACTAGGCATTTTTACCCAGTAATTGACCAATTCTTTACGCCCTCAAGTTAACTGCCTTTGCGTGCATTATGACGGCCGCAGGAATTGCTCTCACTACGCCCCAGCGCTTACATTCGCGGTTCTCATGTTCATTGCCATGCTTCTGATCCTTCACGTATAAAATTGCCACTTCCGAAATCTCACTTATCGCATCAGACTGTAGTAACCGCAGCTATCAACTCCTGGAGAACCATGAATGCCGGAAACTAATTTCGACCTTGTTGTAATCGGTGCAGGCCCCGGCGGATATCACGCCGCAATTCGCGGGGCGCAACTGGGCCTCAGCACAGCGATCGTGGAGAAAGACGATGGCTCTGGGATTGCAGGCATTGGTGGGGTTTGCCTGAACTGGGGCTGTATCCCAAGTAAATCTCTGCTTAAGAACGCCGAGCTGGTAAATACCCTGTCCGATGCCGATGACTGGGGAATTTCTTTCGATAACTTCTCCGCAGATATTTCAAAAGCCATAGACCGCTCGCGAAAGGTCTCCGCGCAACTTGTTCAGGGTGTTAGTTATCTACTCAAACAGAACAAGATTGAAGTCTTCCGCGGCGCCGCAACACTGACCAGCACCACGACAGTATCGATTGATGATGGAACAACACTTACGGGAAAGAGCATTGTTATCTCAACGGGCGCTCGACCCCGCAGCCTTCCTGGGCTGGAAATTGACG